>JAHEGF010000001.1:11546-46750 GCA_024645155.1 Phyllobacteriaceae bacterium
GAATCCTGTCGAAACTGTTCAAGCTGATCGACTACAATTTGCCTGTACCGATGATCGGTTCCGGCAAGAACCCCTACCAGTTCATTTCGGTGTTCGATTGTGCCGAGGCGGCGCGGCTCGCCTGGAAAGCCGGCGTTCCCAACGAAGCCTACAATCTCGGTTCTCTCAATCCGCCGCCGGTGCGCAAACTCCTGGGCGACCTGATCAGGCATGCCGGGTCGAAGTCGATCCTGTTGCCAACGCCGGGCTGGGCGGTCAAACGCACACTCGATCTGTTCGACCTGATAAATATGCCGATCATGGATCCGGAACAATATCTGATCGCCGACGAAATGTGCGTTCTAGACGTTTCGAAAGGCGCGCGCGACCTTGGCTGGGTGCCGCAGTATCGCGACGAAGACATGCTGATCGCCGCCTACAGCGAGTATCGCGCGAATCTCGGCAGCCATGAAAAAGCGGGCACAGCGCAAGTGCCTGCAGAATAGGATGACCGGCAAATGACAGTCATGACCAAACCAAGCAAAAAACAATCATTGCCCGTTACCGATACGCCGGCTCTGGCACCAGTCGGGCTTGCCAGGCCGAAACTGATGAGTGTCGCGGATGCAAAGGCGATGGATGTTGCATCCATGGCCAGCGAGTTCGTTGATCACGTCAATCCCGGCCAAATGCATTTCATGAAGCTTCTTGGCTTTCACAAGATCAAGGTCGAGCGTGCTGAAGGCATGCATTATATCGACCAGAACGGCCGCAGGATCCTCGATTTCTTCGGCGGATTCGGTTCGTTGGCGCTCGGCCACAATCATCCGCGCATCCTTGAGGCGCGCAAAACATTCCAGGATGAAAAGCGCCACGAAATAGCCATTGCGTTTCTGTCACAATATGCAACGGCGCTGGCGCACAATATCGCTGCCTGTTCGCCGGGTGATCTCGACATGGTGTTTTTCGGCTCCTCCGGGTCGGAGGCAATGGAGGCCGCGGTCAAACTGGCGGAACGAGCCGCCGGCCCGGATCGTCCGAAGGTCGTTTATGCGGTCAATTCGTTTCACGGAAAGACCAAGGGAGTGCTGGCGATTACGGACGGCGCGCTTTACCGCGGCGAATTCCAGCTTGCAGGGAACACGGTGCGGGTTCCGTTTGCCGATATCGACGCAATCGAAAATGCATTCAGGGCGGATCCGGCCATCGGATCGATCGTGCTTGAGACGGTGCAGGGCGGCGGCGGAATCATACAGGCGCCTGCCGAATACTGGCAGAAACTGCGCGCGCTTTGCGATGAATATGGCGTAATCTGGGTCGCCGACGAGGTTCAGTGCGGATACGGGCGAACAGGCCGCTTCTACGCCTTCGAGCACTATGGTGTCGTTCCCGATATCACCGCTCTTGCCAAATCGCTTGGTGGCGGCAAGACGGCAATGGCGGCAATGATCGCCAGGCGCGACGTTTATATGAAGGCCTATGGCACGCCGAAGACCGCGATGATCCATGCGCAAGCCACGTTTGGCGGCATGGGCGAATCGTGTGTCACGGCAATCGAAGCGCTGAATGTGCTCTACGACGAAGGGCTCATCGACAACACGGCAGCAACCGGCGCCTACCTGATCGAACGGCTCGAAGCCCTGAAGGCCAAATATCCGAAGATGATCAAGGACGTTAGGGGCCGCGGGCTGATGGTTGGCCTGGAATTCCAGGATTTTTCCGAGACGATGCCTGCGGTGATCCGGCCGATGCTGACGATGCTCGACGACAAGCTGAAAGGGTCGCTTTCCGGATTCGTAGGTTCCCTGCTGTTGCGTGATTACGGCGTTCTGGTGGCTTTCACCGAATACAACCGCAATGTCATCCGCCTCGAGCCGCCGCTGATATGCCAGCGCGAACATGTCGACCAGTTCATTGATGCCTTTGAAGGTGTTCTCGGGCGTGGAGTCATCCGCATTGTCAAGGATTTCATTGCGAGCCAGGTGCGCTGATGGCAGCGGATACTGGCCAGATCGAACGCGAAGCCAGGCGTGCATCTGCGATGCCGCCTGACCGTTTGCGCCGTTTGCCCGGTTTCTTGTTCGGCTGGCTGGGGAAATTCTGGATGCGCCATGGCGACATGCTTGGCACTTTTTTCTTCGCCGGTTTTATCGCCGTAGTCATGGTTGTCGGCTATTTGAGGCCGGTTCATTCCTGGGACATGATCGCCTATCTGGCATCGTCGATGAACGGAGCTTTCGACAGTCCCGCCGCTTTGCACTCCCATGTCTGGGATAGCGTACGAAGCGGCACGACGCCAGAGCGCTTTGCAGCGCTGAGCGAGGGCGATTCATTCCGCTTGCGCCAGTTTACTGATCCCGAAGCCTTTCGCTCGATGCTGCCGATGTTCGAAGTCAAATGGCTGTATGTAAAACTTGTCGGGCTTCTGAGCCCGCTAACCGGGCCGCTCAATGCAGGATATGTCATCAATGTGGCCTCGGCAGTGCTTTTCGCCGGGACGGTGTCATGGTGGCTGCTGCGCACCGGACTAGCCTATCTGGCACCGCTGGTAGCCGCCTTCCTGATGATTTCAGGATTTCCGGCAATGGCAATGGCCGAAACGCCTGACCTGCTATGCACCGCTCTGGTCACCTCAAGTATTCTCCTGTTCGACCGCGACAAGGTGGCAGCCGGAAGTACCGCGCTGGTGTTTGCGGTTGGCGTGCGCCCCGATATGGCGGCATTTGCAGGCGTACTGCTTGCAGCATCGTGGCTCTGGTCTCACCGCCGCTGGCCGATGACGGGAGTCACCTTCTTGGTTTCGGTCGGCGTCTACTTGACCGTATCCAAACTCGCCCACCACCCGGGCTGGTGGCCGCACCTGTATTTTTCGACCTACCAGTTTCAGGAAACATTGGTTGATTTCCACCCGGCTTTTTCGCCTGTTGTCTACGGTGTCGCGTTTGCCTGGAACGTCATCAGATCGGCATTTGAAAATTCGTGGCTTGGCATTTATGCGATGCTGCTTGCGGCATGGGCTCTCACGCATGCGGCAGGCTTGCGCATGACGACCAGCCGCCATGTTCTGGTTGCCGCTGCACTCGCCGCGGTTGCCGCCAAGTTCATCGTGTTCCCGCTCCATGACGGACGGGTCTATGTGCCCTTGCTCATCCCTGCCGCCATGTTGCTGATGGCCGGTTTTCGGGATGGCGTCAAAGGGGCGCAACTCCGGATACCCGGACAAACCAGGAAAGCTTAGACCGATGGAAACGCTCAAATCATGGCTGCGCATGGGTGTGTCGCTCGTGTTACCGGGACGATTGCTCGACCGGGCACCGGCACTGGCCGGAACGCGTTTCATGGCGATTGCGGCGCTGCAATCACGCATCGGCAGCCAGCCCTTCACAATGGTCAATGTCGGCGCATGCGACGGCGTGCTGTTTGATGACATGACACCTTGGCTGCACAACATCCGTGGCGCGCGCGCGGTGCTTGTGGAACCGGTCCCGTACAATCGCGACAGGTTGCGTGCCAACTACCCCGACACGGAACGTTTCGTTATCGAACCGGTTGCCATCACCTCGAAGAAGGGGCGCATGAAGATCCGGACCTTTCAGGTCGAGGCGCTGGAAAGCGGGAAACTGCCGCGCGAATTTGTCGGCTGTTCCACGGTCACCGATACCAATCTCATGTCGGGCAAGGATGCCTGGGGAACCACTGATACGAATTTTACCAGTTTCGAACCCTATCTGACCGACCTGGAGGTCGAGACCGATACATTCGACAATGTCATGAAGCGGAACGGTATCGACCGGATCGATGCCCTGCTGATCGACTGCGAAGGAGCCGACTGGATTGTTCTGGACCAGGTTGATCTGGCGCGTTACCGGCCACGCATGGTCAAGATCGAAATCGGTTCGCTTTCGGCGGCCGATGTCGGCAGCGTTATTGTCAGGTTGAAGACAGCAGACTATCGCGTTGGAATATATGCCGAAGACGTTTGGGCTTTTTCAAGGTTTTGAATAGGGCGCACGAGCGGTCAGGGCGAGGCCGAAAACCCCCAGGATCATCAACACCCAGATCGGATCCGCCCTGCGGAACCAGAAGCTTTCCAGATGTGAATTCAGCATCGTGAAGATGATGATCATCATGTAGAGATCGGCAAGCCGCCGGTTTGAGCGCAGTCTTGCGGCGGTCAGGAAGTGACCGAGTGGTCTCACGCACAGCACGAACATGATGACCAGACCGGACAGAATGCCGGTATTCAGCATGATATCGACGAAATTGTTGTGGCCGTGGACAATCTCGCGATAGTCCCATTCAGCGTCGAATGGCAGATCCGATCCGGTAACAACCGGTTTCAGCCAGAAACCGTCGAAGCCGTAGCCTGTCCAAGGCCGGACAGAAATGCTTTCCAGTCCGAATGCCCAAAGTGTCGTCCGGCCTGTGTAGCTGGGGTCTGAAACGAGCATGGTTGCCGCGTCTGCAAGCGGATTGGCTACCACCGTTCCGAGCGTTAATGCCGTTATGGCCGTAAAGGAGAGAACAGTCAGGGCTATGATTATCCAGCGCGCGCCAAAAACGCTTCCGGCCATGACAATTGCAATTGCAAGGGGAAGAAAGCCGATCGTGGTTTTAGATCCGGTTTGCAATACAAACACCGTGGCAAGCGCTGTGACAAGCAGTCCGGTGACGCGGTTTCCCGCACGCATGAAATAGATACCGAAGAATACCAGCACGGCCATCACCGGACCGGCGATGTTCTTGTGGCTGAAATGGCCCCGCCACAGTCCCTCATGCTGAAACTCGACTGAATCGGCGCTGTGGACACCAAGGCCGGGCAGCGCGAATACGCCGATGTATGATAGTGCAATTGCCGAGCCGACGCCAAACAGGAAAACGCGCCGTAACTGGTCTTCGTTTCTCGGGATAGTCAAAATACCGATGCAGGTCATCACGACGATCAGGGTAAATGCCAGCGACCGCAGTGCGCTGCCGGTATCCGGCGAGTTAAAGGCTGAGAACCCGAGCAGCGCGACGGTCAACAACCACCAGACATCCACGGTTGCCGTTACTCTGCGTGGTTGCGCGAACATCACCATGCCGGCAAGCGCGATTATCCCGAGCAGCGAGTAACCGATCTGGTTGACGGCATCATTGCCGGGTGGGGTTTCTGCCGGCTGCACGGTAGACTGCGCGCCAAACGGTTGCATCGAAATGAGGAGGGCGGCAAGCAGAATGGCGGGAACCAAAAACCGCAGCAGACTGTAGACATCCGTCCGTATCTGCGCGCGCGAGGCACTGGAAAGTGGCGCGCGATTGTTGAAATCTGTATGTGTCGGTGCTGTCATCGGTGCCGGAAAGCCGTGAATGAGATCGCCGGCGCGTATTTCACCCGAAACACGTTAAGGCGGTGTTAACCATGTTAGCCGGGTCGCGCCTGCGGCAGGTCATCTCATTGCAATAATTGTTCAGCGGATGGCGGCTTTGCTTCGTTCCTGGTCCGAAGCCGGTTCCGGGTCGCCGGCGTCGATCAGGAACATGTTGAGCGGCAGCAATTGCTGATGGCTGAGTGGCATGGATTCACTTCGCGGAGCTTCCATGTAGCATTCGTCTTCAAACCACGGCCAGTCGTCGGCCCAGGTCCAGCAGCCATGTTTCTTGTAGGCCTCTGCCGCCTTCTCCGCGAAATCCCTGTCACATTTTAGCCTGACAAATCCATCGGGATTGGCCGTGAAATAGCGGGAGGCAAGCGGCAGGGACCGTTCCGTGCAATAGTTCGACATCCAAAGTTTGAAGCCGATCTCGTCGCGAAGACGGTCGAGGACACGAAACACCTGGACGTGGTCTTCGTGCCCATATTCACCCCAAGGGTTGTGGGAGAACACGTTCATGTCGGTGCGCAGCCGGTTTCTGAGCAGGTCATAAAGTAGCTGATAATTTTCCTGATATGCGTGCGTCACGCTTTTATCCGGTGCCCTGATATCAATCGGCACGACCTTTGATAACGACAGTTTTGCAAGGCGCTTTATTTCGCGCGTTGTGGCGTTCAGTGAAAACTCGAGCCCGTATTCATTGCACACCGGCGCTGCCCAGTTGGCGCAGCCGTAGGTGCCGGCCTCGGCCATGTCGAGGCATTTGACATTGCTGCGAGGATAATCGGCAATTGCGGCAGCGCGCGCCTCTCCCAAGAGCGGATGGGCCCAAAAATCCTTATAGGCTATCATCACCTCGTCGACCCTCGGCAATGCTGCGTTGAACCAGAGAAGTTCGTCGTCAGGATGCGCACCGATGATGATCGAGTTCTTGAACATCGCTCTTTCAGTCATTTTGCGACCTCTCGATTTCCGGTGCTGCCGAAGCTGCAACCGGTGCTAGTGGTGGCGGTGTTTTGATTGTTGCGCGCATTGTGCGGAGGCGCCGGCCAATCCCCTTTGCAGTTAGCGCAAGCCTGCCCTGCATCGAGGTCGCCCGGGTGATCGTTGCAATCGCCGTTGGTGTGGTGCCGAATTTGGCTTTGAACGGTTCGTCACCGATGGTGAAATCAAAAACGCTGCCTCCGGCTGCCAACCAATCGGCCATGATGTAGTCATACATCAGCAATCCCGGAGAATGCCTGGAAAAGCCGTCATAGTCGCAGCCGATCAGCAGATAGTTGTAGGTGCCATCATGAACGGTACCGAACACGATGCCGACAGTGTTGTCGTTTTCGCTGAGCCGGTAGGTCCGTGTGTAACCCGATTTTTCCCCGTCCCGCGCAACATTTGCGTAAAACCTGCAGATCAGCGGATCCTGGATCGGGTCATTGTCGAAGCGGCCGGCACGCAAACTGGCAAGCTCGAATATTGCGTCATGGGCCGACTGGGAATCGCCGATGACCTCAAAGCGCACGCCTTCGAGCTTCTCGAAACGCTTGCGCTTGCGGTCAAGATACCTAGCGTGGCTTTTGCCGAACGCCTGTGTGCGCCACTGTGCGTAGGGCGAACCGAGTGCAACCGAATGCGCTGAAAAATCGGCGGGTTGCAGATCAGTGCCTGCAATTGCCGCCCACATGGACCCGTGTTCGTCGCGGATTGCCTTGACTCGGAATATGTCACAATGGCCTGCAAGCGCTAGGATGGTCCGAGCGAGGCGTGAATCTGTCACAAGGTGCTTCCGGTACCTCGTGTGTACAACCGGTGCCGAATAGTCGGTGACACCAAAATCAGCGCATTCGACCATTGCCACGCCACGTATCATGCGGCGCGTCAGCGGCAATACGAACACCAACTCGCCTGTGCCGGAAAGCCGTCCCGTGATTGTCAGGTTTTTGGCGCCACGCCCCGGCGCCACGTCGCGGGCGAGGGCTCCGAGCCACTGCGGATGCTGAAAGGCCGTGGCATTTGCAGAGGAAAAAAGTGCTGCATATTCGGCGCCAAAAAAGTCAAAGGCGCAATCCACTGAATAGTCGAACCGGCTGTCTGCCGACGGGAAAACCATTGATGCTCCGGTCATCTGCTCAATTGCACAGCAGTCCGGCTGCGCCTCCTTGCCGCTTGGTATAACCGGATTTTGTTACCGCGGGTTTACCCGGACGCAGGATTTTCCCGTTTATGGTGAACGGGCAACAAAACGCGTTTTGCGGTGCGATGACGCGGCTTTGATCGCTTTCGTCGCGCGCAATTTTTCCAATGTCGCAAACGGACGCAAGACGGTATTGATAAACCCAATATCCTGTATTCCGTCAGGTGCTGGCACCCAGCCACCTGTTTTGCCGGAATATGGATTGCAGCCTGTCAGTTGGAGAAATCATCGATGGCGAAGTTCCCCCAAAAAGCAAGAGTCGTCATCATCGGGCAGGGCGGCATTGTCGGCGCGTCGGTTGCCCATCACCTGATCGCCCGCGGCTGGGACGACATTGTCGGCATAGACAAGTCGGCCATCCCCACTGATATCGGTTCAACAGCCCATGCGTCCGATTTCTGCTATACGACCTCCCATGACCACATGTCATGCTGGACGACGTTGTACTCCATCGATTTCTACGAAAAGATGGGGCATTATGCCAAGGTTGGCGGTCTTGAAGTTGCCCGTACCGGTGACGACGAGCGCATGGAGGAACTCAAGCGCAAGGTCGGTTCGGGCAAGGCCTTCGGCACCAAGGCACGGATGATCAGCGCTGCCGAATCCAAGGAAAAATTTCCGCTTCTGGAAGAACACATGATACAGGGCGCGCTTTATGATCCCGACGCCGGTCTCGTGGTTCCCCGGTCCCAGACCGTTGCCGGCAAATTGATCGACGAGGCCGAGGCAGCCGGCAAACTGACGACATTTGCAAACACGCCGGCGACCGGTCTGAAAATCGAAAACGGCCGCATTGCAGGCGTCGAAACCGCGCGCGGCACGATCGAGGCTGATCACGTCATTGTCTGCGCCGGGCTTTGGGGGCGGACGATCGCGCAGATGGCAGGCGAGGACCTGCCGGTGATGCCTGTCGATCATCCGCTCACCTTTTTCGGGCCCTACAACGAGTTTGCCGGGACGGGCAAGGACATCGGGTGGCCTCTGCTGCGCGACCAGGGAAACTCTGCCTACATGCGCGACACCGGTGATCCGACGACCGCGGAAGGCGGTCAGATCGAATGGGGCTACTACGAGGAAAGCGATCCGCGCATGTGTCACCCGCGTGACATCCTTGAAAAGGAGCAGGCACGTTTGTCGCCGTCGCAACGCGATCTGGACATGGAGCAGGTCATGGAACCGCTCGAACGCGCCATTGAACTCACGCCGATCCTCGGTGAACTCGGTTTCGACGAAAAACGTTCGTTCAATGGCCTGTTACAGGTGACGACCGATGGTGGATCATCGGTTGGCGAATCGCAAAAGGTTCGTGGCCTTTGGTATGCTGTAGCGATCTGGGTCAAGGATGGCCCCGGGATCGGCAAGCTTCTTGCCGACTGGATGACTGACGGGCACACCGAAATCGACCATCATGGTATCGATGTTGCGCGATTTTATCCGCATCAGACCGAAGAACAGTATATCCACGACCGCTGCTATGAATCCGCGTTCAAGATTTACAATCCCGCGGTCCACAACCGCGAGCCCTATTCGAAAGCGCGCAACATTCGCCGCAGTCCGTTCTACGAGCGTGAAAAGGATCTGGGC
This sequence comes from Phyllobacteriaceae bacterium, assembly GCA_024645155.1. Taxonomy (GTDB): domain Bacteria; phylum Pseudomonadota; class Alphaproteobacteria; order Rhizobiales; family Rhizobiaceae; genus JAHEGF01. The sequence continues at coordinate 20,652 of JAHEGF010000001.1, forward strand.
GGCCATTTCATGGAACTCGCCGGTTGGGAACGCGCCCACGGATATGCGAGCAACGAACCCCTGTTGGAGAAATACGGCGCGCGCGTGCCGGTGCGGGAAAATGAATGGGACAATCGTCATTTCTGGCGAGTGTCGAATGCTGAACATCTCGAGATGTCGGAGAATGTCGGCATGATAAACCTGTCGCATTTCGCGATCTGCGATGTGTCAGGTCCCGACCACGAAGCGTTGATGGAGTTCCTCTGTGTCGCCAAAGTTGGCGGGGACACTCCTGCGGGCAAGGGTATCTACACGCATTTTCTCGACGATGCCGGCGGTGTTCGCGCAGACCTGACGGTCATCCGTCTGGAAGACCGTTACCGCGTCATTGACGGAGCGGACGCGGGCAACCGTGATTTTGTCTACATCAAGCGCATGGCCGCTGATCACGGCTATGATGTAAATGTCGAGGACAGAACCGAGGATTTCGGTTGTATCGGCATTTGGGGACCGAATGCGCGCAAGACGCTGCAGGCTGTCGCAGACGATCCCGATGCGCTGACCCATGAGAAATTTCCGTTTGCGGCAATCCGTGACATCACGGTCAAGGGCGTTCCGGTGATGGCTTTCCGTCTGTCCTATGTTGGCGAACAGGGCTGGGAACTCCATTTTGCCTTCAAGGACGGGCTGGCGCTGTGGGATGCGCTGCGCTCGCAAAATGTTACTCCGGTCGGTATCGAAACCTATGCAAACAGCCGGCGGATGGAAAAAAGCCTGCGACTGCAGAACGCGGATTTGCTGACCGAGTACAATCTGCTTGAGGCGGACCTTGCGCGTCCGAAGGTCAAGGCTGCGGATTTTCGCGGCAAGGCAGCCTATCTGAAACAGCGCAAACGTGACCATCAACCGGCGATGCTGTGTACGATGGTGATGCAGGATAACGTCGATTCAAAAGGTGTAGCGCGCTATCCGGTCGGCGCCTGCCCGATCCTTGATCCGAAAACCGGAGACGTGCTTATTGATGAACTTGGCCGAAGGTCATACGCGACAAGTATCGCCTACGGGCCGACAATCGGCAAGAATATCGCACTCGGCTACTTGCCGCATGCCTACGCGCAGGAGGGCCGCGTCCTCGATATCGAGTATTTCGGCGAGCGTTATCCGGTCAGTGTCGAAGGTGTCGGTTACAAGCCGCTTTACGACCCGGAGAATATCAAGCCGCGCTCGTAACCGGGCGTTCGGGTTCGCGGTTACAATTGCGTGAGCGGTGTGCTTGTGACTGGCGCAATACGCGGTATTGGCGCATTGTGTGGCGATGAGGCCGCCGCTTTACTGTCTGTTTGCCGGCGCCATTGCGATGGCTGCCACTCCGTCTGCTGCAGCGGACGAGGTTGTCGATGTCGAACTGGTGCTTGCGGTTGATGTTTCGCTTTCGATGCAGGCCAGTGAACTTGAAATCCAGAGGCGAGGCTATTCGGCGGGTATTGCCGATCCAAGTGTTTGGTCGGCAATCAGGGGCGGCCTGCATCAGAAAATCGCCATCACCTATGTCGAATGGGCCGGTCGTGGCCAATACAGGGTGGTCGTGCCGTGGACGGTCATCGATGGTCCCGAAGATGCGCTGGAGGTCGCACGGATCATCGGCGAAACGCCGACAGGTGGTTTGCGCCGCACCTCCATTTCCAGCGCAATCGACATTTCGGCGGGACTTTTTGAGGAAAATGGTATTCGCGGACTGAAACGCGTGATCGATGTATCAGGAGATGGTCCCAACAACCAGGGGCGGCCGGTTGCCGATGCCCGCGATGAGGCGGTAGCAAAAGGGATTATCATCAACGGTTTGCCACTGATGACCCGTGACGGGTCACCATTCAGCTATTTTGATATCCCCGATCTCGACCGGTTTTATTCCGATTGCGTCATTGGCGGGCCGGGCTCCTTTGTCCTGCCCGTCAATGAGTGGTCACAGTTTCCCGAAGCCGTAAGGCGCAAGCTGGTTCTGGAACTCGCTTCCAGGCCTGCGACCGGCTACCTGCCGGTAGTCAAGGTGGCCGACGGCGAAACCTATGATTGCCTGATTGGCGAGAGGATGTGGCAACAGCGGCGGTTCTTTCTCGATATGCAGTAATGCCGGGAAAGATGCGGAAACATGAACACAGCGTCGTTGGCCGGCGCCTTGCAATGCCAAGGCGGCCTCCTAGATTTCTTTTGTAAAATCAACCAGGATAATTTTCATGTCGGTTCGCCCAGTAACACAGATTTCACAGGCTCAGCCCACTCTCGAGGGGGCGGGGGTCAAACTGCACCGCGCTTTCGGATTTCACGATCCGTCGCTGGTTGATCCGTTCCTGCTGTTCGATGATTTCCGCAACGACCGGCCGGAGGACTTTCTGCGCGGCTTTCCCTGGCATCCGCATCGCGGAATTGAAACGATCACCTATGTGCTTTCCGGCTCCGTCGAGCACGGCGACTCGCTTGGCAATACCGGCGCGCTGGGCGCTGGAGACGTGCAGTGGATGACTGCCGGGAGCGGGATCATGCACCAGGAAATGCCGAAGGGTGATACCTTCGGTCGAATGCACGGGTTCCAGCTTTGGGCCAATCTGCCATCAAATCTGAAAATGACCGATCCGCGTTATCAGGATGTGAAGTCCGGAGAAATTCCGGTAGTGATTGACGATGACGGTACCCGCGTGCGCGTCATCTGTGGCGAATTCTGGGGCAAGACGGGTCCGGTGGATGGCGTCGCGGCCAGCCCGCGTTATCTTGATGTCTTTGTGCCGGCCGGTGTGAAAAAGATCCTGCCGGTCGACACCTACCAGAAAGCCTTTGCATACATCTTTGAAGGATCGGGGTCTTTCCGCGATGCGTCAGAACCGTTCGGCGTGCTGCTTGAAAAGGAAGCCGCCGGAGAAGAGATCCTCATCCGCGACCAGACGGGCAACCGATCTCTCGTTCTGTTTGGCACCGGCGAGGAAGTGACGGTGCAGGCTGGAGACAAGGGGATACGCTTTCTGCTCGTTTCCGGGACGCCGATCGAGGAACCGGTCGCCTGGCATGGACCGATTGTAATGAATACGCAAGAGGAATTGAGGCAGGCGATGCGTGACCTGAATGCCGGAACATTCATCCGGAAGTCAGCCTGAGGGATAGCCCATCGCCGTCAGGCCGCCAGCAATTGCTTGCGCTCGGCCCGCTCCTGTTGGGGTGAGCGGCCATAGAGTTCCCGGTAGCACTTCGAAAAATGCGACGCGGATACAAATCCGCAGGCGACCGCGACCTCGACCACAGGCAGGGATGACTGGATCAGCAAATGGCGGGCACGATCGAGACGGATTTCGAGGTAATAGCGTGCCGGTGAACGGCCCATTTCCGAGCGAAATAGCCGTTCGATCTGGCGCCGCGAAAGGCCGACATGGTCGGCAATGTCAAGAAGCGACAAGGGCTCGGACAGATTGGCTTCCATAAGTTCGATGATCGTCAGGATCTTTGAGTTCTGAACGCCGAGGCGCGCGCGAAGCGGCAGTCGTTGGCGGTCGGTAGGATTGCGGATACGGTCTGTCAGAACCTGCTCGCAGACGCGATTGACAAGGTTGTCGTCATAATCGTCGCCGATGATCTTGAGCATCATGTCGAGTGCGGCGGTTCCACCGGCACAGGTATGAATGTTCGAATCCACCTCGAACAGGTCGGCAATGGCCATTGTTTTGGGAAACTTCTCCTGGAAACCCGGCAGGTTTTCCCAGTGGATGGCGCAGCGCTTGCCTGACAACAGGCCGGCAGCAGCAAGAATGTGTGCCGCCGTGCACAGGCCGCCAATCGCCACGCCGCGGTTGTGCTCCTCACGCAGCCAGGCAAATACCGACTTGTTTGCATAGTCTTCGACACCAAGGCCCGAACAGACGATGACCATGGATGGCCGGTCAGAGCCCATCATCATGCGCCGTTCGTCCTCGAGTGATGTATCGACGGAACATTCCACGCGATTGGATGCGCGTACCGGCTTGCCGTCGATACTCGCCAAGCGCCAGTTATAGCCGCCATCACCGAGCATGCGATTGGCCGAGCGAAGCGGTTCAATGGCCGTCGCAAAGGCGATCATTGTAAAATCGGGGACCAGAAAGAACACGATTTTGCGTTTGTGTTTGCCTTCGCCTGACACGCGATCCTCTTATGCCAACCTGATTGCATGGCTCGTCGAAAAGTTGAGCGCTGATGCTACAAATTGGCAATGTTATTGCATGTTTACGCGATTTCCGGAAAGCAAAAATTGCGACAGCGGTTAAATCTGCCTGTGATTATGCGCCAATTTTGTCGGCAGCGTCGCGAAGATCATCGGCGATAATATCCCACGCCTGCTCCGGTTTTAGGTCGGTTGTCTGGCCCGGTCCGTATTCGGTTTTCCGGACGATAAACAAGGTCGCCATTCCTAAGGCACGCGCCGCGGCAAGGTCGTCATTGTGAGCAGCGACCATCATAACCTGCGCGGGTTCAAGCTGGAGTGCCGCACAAGATCGCTGATAGGCTTGCCGGTCCGGCTTGTAAGCCCGGGCCAACCCTGCACCCAACACGCAATCCCATGGCAGACCGGCAAATTTGCCAAGCCGCGTGATCAGCGCCATCGAACCGTTGGAACACGGTGCGATTATGAATTTCTTCTTGAGCCGGATCAGCCCGGTTATGGTGTCCGGCCAGGGCGGCAGTTGTTCCCAAGAGCGATTGAGTTTGTCTGTTTCCTCACTGGTAAGAGTATCGGCAATCCCGAATTCTTCCAAAGTGGCTGCAAGGTTTTCGCGATGGAGGATGTCAAGCTCGGTGTATGAGCGCTGGCCGGATCGGATCGCTTCCATCGATGGCTGGTATCTGGCGCGCCATGAATCGGCGAAAGCCAAGCTGTCGACTTTCAGATTCTTCGATTTTGCCATTTGTGTCACGGCTGCGGCGACTCCGCTGCGCCAATCGACGCAGGTACCAAAGACATCGAACAGCAAGGCTTGCGGGGTCATGGCCAAGCTTAGGCTGCGGGCAGGGCGGATGCAATTGATCGCTTGATTCCGTCGATCCGCCCTGCGCGCGGTTTAGCGGCAATGGTTCGCATCAAAGTCGAAGTCACGTGCGGGCCAGCCGATATCCTTGCGCAAATGCGAAGGCAGGCCTTCGAGAATGCTCTGCGTCCGGCGACGGCGATACCGAGTGCGCAATTCGTGGGTCATGCGATAGGCGGTGTTCAGGATATTCATTGTCTTTCTCCTTTGTGACGCGGGTTCTGCTTCCCGACGCCCTTGACAATGGCGCAGGATTTATGTTCAATCAAACGAAATGAACTGATCTAATGATTCAGAAAAATTGAAGATTGACATGAACGCACCTCTTTCACACCCGCACCCCTTACTTGAGCTGGATGTCCTGCGGACATTTGTTGCGATCGCGGAAACCGGTAGTTTTACCGCCGCTGCCGATACGGTTTTCAGAACACCGTCAGCGGTATCGATGCAGATCAAGAAGCTCGAGGAAACATTGGGCCAATCCCTTTTTGCGCGTGATTCACGCTCGGTCGCCCTGACTGCCGCCGGCGAAATGCTGATCGGGCACGCGCGGCAGCTTCTGGCACTCAACCGCGAGGCAGTGGCCAAATTCATAGCACCGGACATAGCCGGTGAGGTTCGCCTCGGCGCTCCCGACGATGTATCCGAGCGGTTCCTGCCCGACATGCTGCGGCGGTTTGCGCAAAGCCATCCGGGTATTGCAGTCAATGTTGTTGTCGAAAATACCGATGAACTGATCGCGAGGACCGCAAAGGGAGCGCTCGACGTGGCTATGATCACGTGCAATGGCGGATTTGCCGGAGATAAGACCGCAGAGGTTCTCTATCGTGAGCCACTTGTGTGGGCATGTCTGAAAGGCGGTTGTGCGGCGTTGCGCGATCCGCTTCCCGTTTCTGTATGGGAAGAGGGCTGCGTGTGGCGAAAAGAAGCGCTCGAAGGGCTGGCGCGCGCCGGCCGCGACTACCGCATTTCGTTTCAAAGTGCGTATATTTCCGGGCAAAAGGCGGCGATACTTGCCGATCTTGCTGTAGCGCCAATGCCGCTATCGGCGATATCCGATCCGATTGTCGCTGCCAGTGCCAAGGATAATCTGCCGCCGCTTGGCAATTATTCGCTGGGCCTGATCGTTGCCCGGGATGCAAGTGCGCCGGTCAAGGCCGCTGCCGATCATTTGCGGGCAAGTTTTGCAACCAGGGCCGGCAAGGCGCTCGCGGCCTAACCGCGCCTGCGCCTTCCCGGTCGCCGGCCATCACCGGTTGCAGCGTTTTCCCGTGCCTTGCGCTGTGGCAGCGCGACCTGTCTGGCAAGCCTTGTGAACGGATCGACCTTGTTGGGCAAGGCCATCGCGTCAATGAACAACTGCTGAAAATTCGGTTCAAGCGCCGTTTCGATCTTCTCGATGCGGTTGACGGTATTCTCGATCTCGCGCCTGTGGTCGCGATTGAGAAGCGCCATTAGCGCGCCGGTTCCGGCAGCATTGCCGACAGCCTTGACCTCGCCAAGCTCGCAATCGGGGATAAGGCCGAGCACCATGGCGTATTTGGGATCGATGAACGAACCGAATGCACCGGCAAACCGGATGGTATCGACATGGTCGATACCAAGCTTCTGCATCAGCAACTTGATGCCGGCGTATAATGCGGCCTTTGCAAGCTGTATGGCGCGGACATCATTTTGCGTTACCGTGATCTTTTGCGCGCCGTCATGCAGAAGGTAGGAAAATGTGCGTCCGGACGAGAAGATGCGCGGGTTCCTGGCGGCCATCGAACCGTCGACGACGCCATCTTCGGATATGATGCCTGTAAGGTACATTTCCGCGACGACCTCGATGATCGCAGAGCCGCAAATGCCGGTAATTCCCGAACCTGCCGCATTTTCATCGAAGCCCGGTTCGTTTGACCACTGTTCAACGCCGATGACCCGGAATCTCGGCTCCAGCGTTTGGGGATCGATGCGTACGCGCTCGATTGCGCCGGGCGCTGCACGCTGGCCCGACGAAATCTCGGCACCTTCAAATGCAGGCCCGGTGGGCGAGGAGGCGGCAACCACCCGGTCCTTGTTGCCGAGCACGATTTCGGCATTGGTTCCGACATCGACCAGCAGCATCATCCGGTCCTGACGATGCGGCCCTTCCGATAGTGAGGCGGCAGCCGCGTCGGCGCCGACATGGCCAGCAATGCAGGGCAGGAGATAGACGCGCGCTCCCTCGTTGACGGCGAGGCCAAGTTCGCTTGCCCATGAGTGGACTGCGCCCGATACTGCGAGCGCAAACGGCGCCTGACCCAGTTCCGTCGGGTCAATGCCCAGGAAAAGGTGGTGCATTATCGGGTTGCCAACAAACACAAGGTCAAGGATATCCCCCGGCGATACGCCGCTTTCCTTGCAGACGTTGACGGTCAGTTCGTTAATCGCCTGGCGGACGGCGTTGGTCATCGCCTCGCGCCCGTCGGGATTCATCATCACGTAGGATACCCGGCTCATCAGGTCCTCGCCAAAGCGGATCTGCGGGTTGGAGGTGCCTGAAGAGGCAACGATGCGACCTGACAGCAGCGATACCAGGTGCAGCGCAATTGTTGTCGAGCCGATGTCACAGGCAATGCCGTAGGCCTCGTTCTTCAGTTCAGGCCAAAGGGCAATTATCGTTGGACGCGAGGATTCCATGTCCTGGTGAATGGCCGCCGTTGCGGTCCAGCCACCCTTGCGGAGGATCTTTTGAACCGAGGGCAGCAAGTGTTGCGAAACCAGCAGGTCGCTCCATCCCCAATCCCTTTCCAGTTGTGCCTTCAACCGGTCGAGATCGCCGAGGGGTTTGTGCATATCCGGTTCGTCAACCTCGACATAGCACATATGAATTGCCGGGTTGCGCTCGATTACCCGATTAATCGCCGCCTTGCGGACAACCTGGGCGTTGACCTGCACATCCTGGGGGACGTCGATGACAAGGTCACCCTGCACGGTCGAGGAGCAGGACAGCCGGCGGCCTTCCTTCAGATCGCGCTTTTCGGCATAACGGTGTTCCTTTGCGCCAAATTCGGAGATGTTTTCAGCGCGCGACTCTATGCCGTGCTTGGCGAAGTGACCTTGCTGGATCTCAATCTGGCAACGCCCGCAGATGCCGCGCCCGCCGCATACGCTCTCAACATAAACGCCGAGTTGGCGCGCCGCATCGAGGATCGGCGTTCCGACCGGAAACCGTCCGCGCTTGCCCGATGGCATGAAGAGGACCAGGGGGTTGCCGGATGTCTGGCTTTCCTTGTTCACCTGGCGCCACTTATCCCCTTGCACCCGCCCGCGCGGCCCGTCCGCCACGGCGGCGGCCGCCGGCGTCGCCACCGGAAGGGGGAACTGCGGCCGCCAACGGTGCGCCGGCAGCGCTTGGCTGATGGTCCTTGTAGGTGCGGATCCAGGTCATGCAATCCTTGTCGGTGCCGTTCAGAACATTTGCGGCTCGCACGGCCTCCATTTCCTGCGGCCGGCACGGGTTCATGATTGCCGATGTCATGCCGGCGCCGATGACCATGGGAATGAATCCGGCGTTGATACCGTGACGGTGGGGTAGGCCAAACGAGATGTTCGACAGGCCGCATGTGGTGTTGACCTTCAGTTCCTCGCGTAGCCGGCGCAACAGTGCAAAGACCTGCCTGCCCGCAGTCCCCATGGCGCCGATCGGCATGACCAGCGGGTCAACCACGATGTCGTGAGCCGGAATGCCGAAATCGGCAGCGCGCTCGACGATCTTCTTGGCGACCGCGAAACGCACGTCCGGGTCTTCGGAAATGCCGGTCTCATCATTGGAAATGGCGACGACGGGAACGTCGTATTTTTTGATCAGCGGCAGGATGGCTTCGAGCTTTTCTTCCTCGCCGGTGACCGAATTGACCAGTGGGCGGCCCTTGGCAACATTCAGGGCGGCTTCGATTGCCGCGGTGACCGAACTGTCGATTGACAGTGGTACATCGACCAGTCCCTGAACGATTTCCAGGGTCTTGACCAGCAGCGCCGGTTCGGTCGCATTGGGGTCGACGGCGGTCACGCCCGCATTGACGTCGAGCATCGTTGCACCAGCGGCAACCTGCTCGAGGGCGTCCTTGCAAACGGTATCGAAATTCCCCTCGACCATTTCGGCTGCAAGTTTCTTGCGGCCAGTCGGGTTTATACGCTCGCCAATGACACAAAACGGCTGATCAAAACCGATGATGATTTCCCTCTTGGCGGATGCAACGATGGTGCGGGTCATGAAAGCCTCATTATGTGATATAAAGACTTCTTTATATCGTTATGTTAATTGAATCAAGGTGAGTGCCTGTCAGATCAATTATTGACCTCGCCGGCAATCTGATGCGGCGTACGGCCTTTTTTCGGATGCATCAACTGATCCAGGCGTTCGGCCATGATGTGTTCGTCAGCGGTAATCTCGCGTTTCCAGGGCTTGCGGCCGCGCAGCGCGTCGGATTCGTGAACGATCTCGGCGACAAATTCTTCCTGACGGTAGGCCATGACGTGAATACCGGCAACACCGTCGATGTCCTTGACCTCGTTGATGATGTCGATGCAGAGGTTCTTTCCCTCGCGTTTCTGGTCCTGCGCGCCTTCAAGGCGATCAATGACAGCGTCGGGGATATGAATACCCGGCACATTGGCACGGACCCAGCGGGCGGTCTTGGCGGAAGCCAGCGGGCCGACGCCGCACAGGATAAAACATTCCTTGTCTAGGCCCATGTCGCGCACCCGCTTCATGTACTCGCGAAACATCGGTACGTCGAAACAATACTGGCTTTGCACGAACTGGGCACCGGCGGCGATCTTCTTGGCCAAGCGGTGCGGGCGGAAATCGTAAGGCGGTGCGAATGGATTGACTGCGGCGCCGAGGAAGGTTTGCGGCGGCGATGTCAACTTGCGGCCGGACAGGAAACGTTGTTCGTCGCGCATGATGCGCAATGTTTCAAGCAGCGACATGCTGTCGAGGTCGAATACCGGTTTTGCACCCGGCTGGTCGCCTGCCTGCACGCCGTCACCGGTCAGGCACAGAAAATTGGAGACACCCATCGCAACGGCGCCCAAGACGTCGCCCTGAATGGCGATGCGGTTGCGGTCGCGGCATGATATCTGCATTACCGGGGCATAACCCATGCGGGTCAGCAAGGCGCAGATGCCGACCGACGACATGTGGCAGTTGGCGCCGGACGCATCGACCGCATTGATTGCGTCAACCCATCCATCAAATATCGAAGCGCGCTCGTAGACATCGGCCGCTTCAGCGGAATCCGGCGGGTTGAGTTCGGCGGTAACGGCAAATTCGCCGCGGCGCAGCACGCGTTCCATCCGGCTGCGCGAAGAGTGGCCGGGCAGGGGATCAAGCGGCAGGTCGACGCCCATCGGATTTTCATCCGGATGCAGTGGCCTTTTCGAAGTCATTTGGCCTCTCCTGCGGATTCGCGTTCGACAGCTGTTTCGGCTGTGACGCGCAACCACGACGATGTTTCGCGCAGTGAATTGTCGACCGGCCGCTGGACCTTGAGAATGGCATCGTGGTTGCGCATGTTCTGCGACCCGTTCCATGCTTGCACCCACACACACGGCATATCGGGTTCAACCTCGCAGTTGCCGTTGGCACGCACACCGCCGCATGGGCCATTGCGCAACTGCTTGGGACAGTTCATCGGGCAGGACATGCCGGTCGAGGACAGCACGCACTGCCCGCACATCCTGCAATCAAACAGCACGCCCTTGACCTGTTTTTCGACGAATTTCACCGGCGCTTCGGCGCGCTGGTAGCCGACAGCGTTCCATAGCGGGTGCAGCAGCAGGAAAATATTGGCAAAGCGGCCGTAGAACCATTCGAGAAACCGGGCGTGACGTACGGCCCACAAGCGGATCGTGTAAGATTTTCGCAGCCTGCGCGTGGCCGTCTGGTGCGCCGGCTTGTAGGCGGTTTTAGACGCGGATTTCAATTCCAGTGCCTTTGGTGAATGGCCGGATTTGATCCGTTCGGGAACCTCGAGACTAGTCATTTGCATGCCCGTTGGCTTTGACCAGCGCCTTCAGCGCCGTATCGTCGAATTTGGCAACAATTGCCTGATGAGCGTGGTCCGCCTCGGTTTCGAGGTCGTCTGATACGGGCACCGGGTCACCGCGCCGCCATTCGGCGAGATAGGCGTCGGTATCGCGCGCACCGACGCGCATCGCGCACATGTCGATAGCCTCGGTAAAGCGCAACGGCAATTCCCGCTTGGCGCTTGCGCGCCCCTTTTTTACTATGACCTGCGCGGGAATATCCCGCCAGTAGACGACGACCAGATCAGCCATACACCCGGACTCCCCTGGATATGCAAAAACACTTGCAGCCAATACCACCATTTCACTTGCTGCGACACGACGCGCGTGGCCTTAAAAGCGACGTGCCGGCATTTGCGTCAGCCGGCGACGGCGGTTGCTATTGCACCGGCAGCGCCGAGAACGCCGCCAATCACGGCAAGCGAGACCGCGCCCAGGACAAGACCGGCCGTCAGCACAACGCCGTCGCGTTCGGAAAGGGCAACGCCGAGGATCGCGATGGCGAATGCCGGTAGCCAGTTTCCGAGCGGGATCGGGATTGTCACTGCGATCGCCAACACAAAGGCGATGGTGCCGATCCATTTGTCGGCATGACGCCGCGAAAACGGCCAGTAACGCGGCTGAACGATGCGCTCCAGGCGAATGAGTTTCGGTATGACACGGCTGCTTATGGTGGAGAAGCGATTGCGTGTCAGGGATTTATTCAAAATGAACTGTGGCAGCCACGCCGACCGGCGCCCCAACGCCATCTGCGCGGAAATGATGATCAACGGTATGCCCAGTATCAGCGATGTACCGGGCGGCAGTGGCAACATGTTGATGGCAGCAAACAGGACCAGAAGTGCGGCAAATCCACGATCTCCGAACTGGTCGCGAATGCCGGCCACCGAAATGGTTTCGCCGGCGCTATCGGCGATTTCGAAAAATACCTCGGATAGCGGGCGCGGAGGCAGCCCGTCACGTTTTTCTGATTCACGGTCGGTCTTGTCATTCATCCGGATCGGGTTCCCGTAACCGGTTTACTGGCTGCTGCGTGTTGTCCGTCGCGATATATGTCCGCAATGCCTCAAATTCCACCAATATGGTTAACACACGGTAACTAATTGCGGCTCCAAACGGTCTGGAAAACCATCTAAAGAGAAGTCAAAGCGCTGGTAAGATCACCAAAACCTGTAAAGCGGCGTTCGTAAGGCAGTTGCAGGAAATTTGCAGCGTCCTGCGCCTTTTGCGACAGCTGTGGATTGTCGGATTGGGCGATGTAAATCAATTTTTCGTAATTGCCGAAATACATGTCGCGAAGTTCTGGATGGCGGTCCAATCCAAGTGGCCGGACCAGAAATGTCTCGAAATGGCGGGCCAGGAAATCAGTCATGAAGAAGCACGCCATGTCCTCGTCCCAGCGCGACGCGAACTGCTCGTTGCCGACATAAAACGAGAAACAATGCGGACCATCGATGCGTTCAACGCCATGTTTTGCACAAATCTTGTCGAGATGCCCGCCCGTACCGCAATCGGCGTAGCCGACGAAAATGCGTTCGAAACCTTCGGCGTGTGCACGGACGATGGCGCGATCCACGGCGGGCGCGATTTTGTCGGGATAATGGTGAAAAATCGCCGGAAGGCATTTCAGATCAATGTGATCGAAGCCGAGTGTGTCGCGTATCGACAGGATTTCGCGCGCGATCATGCCGCAGGCGATCACCCGAACCGGTTGCGGGTGGGCCAATCGCGTTTGTGAAGCGGATTTTACTTCAGGTTCCATCGCTCACGTGCCAGCACCAGCCACACGGGTCCTGACCCTTGCCCTATCCGGCGGCCAGCTTGTTGTGCTTGCGCGCCATGAATGATTTTGCCGTTTCGACTGCAACAGCAGCATCACGGCAATAGGCGTCTGCACCAACCGCCTTGCCGAACTCCTCGTTCAGCGGTGCGCCACCGACCAACACCGTGATATCGTCACGAATACCCTTTTCAACGAGGGTGTCGATGACCACTTTCATATAAGGCATGGTCGTCGTCAACAGCGCCGACATGCCGAGAATGTCGGGCTGCTCGCGTTCGATGGCAGCCAGGTAGTTTTCAACGGGATTGTTAATGCCAAGGTCGACTACGTCAAAGCCAGCGCCTTCCATCATCATGCCGACAAGATTCTTGCCGATATCATGGATGTCACCCTTGACAGTGCCGATAACCATTTTACCGAGCTTGGGGGCGCCGGTTTCAGCCAGTAGCGGCCGCAAAATGAACATTCCCGCCTTCATGGCGTTGGCAGAAAGCAGTACTTCCGGCACGAACAGGATGCCGTCACGAACATCCTCGCCGACAATGCGCATGCCCTCAACCAGGGCCTTCGTCAGCACGTCGTAGGGCGTCCACTCGCGCTCGAGGAGAATACGCGTCCCTTCCTCGATTTCCTCCTTGAGGCCATCGTAGAGATCATCATGCATCTGTTGCACGAGTTCATCATCGGGAAGTTCGGAGAGGATGATTTCGTCATCGGACATCAGTGTACCACTCTTTCGAAATTCGTGCCGGCAGAAACACCGCACGCGTATTGCTAAAGACTAGACAGCGTATAGCTTTTTTTTGCGCTCAACAGCGACCTCGCTTACAGAGAAAGCGACAATCCCTATTTTCCATTGAATAGCAAGGGCTTTGCGGCTTTTTTTGGCAACCTGATTCTTTGAGCAGGCTCGCAACTGCTGCTTGGCGCTTGGTCAGCGTTAATACGCGCGGTGTCGCCAGTCAGCCAGCCGCTGCCGCTGGCTGACCTTTTAGGAGTGTTGGCGCGCAATATTTTTTTATGTGACACTAATGGACAGGTATGCCGGGCCGGCCCAGCCGCCCGGGTAGTGAGGTTTTCATGTTGGAAGGCAAACAGGGGCCAGGAGACCCAGCAGCGTCACGGCGCGGCCGTGGCGAACGTGGTGGCGCTTCTGCGCGAAGAGCTGCCCGGTCCGGTGGAGGACCGTCGCTGTCGCTGACTTATATAAAACGTAAGATACCGTTGTACGAGGTTCTCAACGAAGAAGGCCTGGCCATTATCGAGACCAATGCCGATCGCGTTCTTGCCGAAATCGGGATTGAGTTCCGAGACGACCCCGAAGCACTGGCCTTGTGGAAGGATGCCGGCGCCGATGTCCAGGGCGAAAGGGTGCGGTTTCCCAAGGGCTTGTGCCGCGAACTGCTGAAAACAGCCCCACCGGTATTTACGCAACATGCGCGCAATCCCGAGCGTTCCGTTCAGATCGGCGGCGATGCAACTGTCTTTGCACCGGTTTACGGGCCGCCATTTGTCCGTGATCTTGACGGCAACCGCCGATACGCAACGATCGAGGATTTCCGCAACTTCGTCAAACTGGCCTACCGGGCGCCGTCAATCCACCATTCTGGCGGGACGGTGTGCGAGCCGGTCGACATTCCTGTCAACAAGCGGCACCTCGACATGATTTATTCGCATATGCGTTACTCCGACAAGCCGTTCATGGGATCGGTCACCGCACCAGAGCGCGCCGAAGATACCGTGGAAATGTGCAAGATCCTGTTTGGTGCCGAGTTCGTCGCGCAGAACACGGTCCTGGTGAGCCTGATCAATGCCAATTCGCCGATGACCTTTGACGACACCATGCTTGGCGCCGCAAAAGTCTATGCACGCAACAATCAGGCCTGCATCATCACGCCGTTCATCCTTGCCGGTGCGATGAGCCCGGTTACGGTTGCCGGAACGCTGACCCAGGTCCTGGCCGAAGTGCTGGCCGGCGCGGCATTCACCCAACTGGTCAATCCCGGTGCCCCGGTTCTGATGGGGACCTTCGCGTCTTCGATCTCGATGCAATCCGGTGCGCCAACCTTCGGTACGCCCGAACCGTCGCTGGTGTCCTATGGCGCGGCGCAACTCGCGCGCAGAATTGGCCTGCCGTTCCGAACCGGCGGTTCATTGTGTGCTTCCAAGCTGCCGGACGCGCAGGCGGCCTATGAAAGTGCCAATACGCTCAACGCCACGCTGCTTGCCGGTACCAATTTCGTGCTGCATTCGGCAGGCTGGCTGGAAGGCGGACTGGCCAGTTGCTATGAGAAATTCATTATGGATGTCGACCAGCTCGGAATGGCGCAAAAACTGGCTGAAGGCGTCGACCTATCCGAAAATGGCCAGGCGATGGACGCCATTGCCGAAGTCGGGCCGGGAAGCCACTATCTCGGTTGCGCCCATACCCAGGCAAATTTCCAGACCGCATTCTACCGGTCCAACATCGCTGACAACAATTCCTTCGAACAGTGGGAGTCCGAAGGCCGGAAAACGGCGGCACAGCGTGCCAATGAAATTGCGCGCAACTGGCTGGAAAGCTACGAAGCACCCGATCTCGACCCCGCGATTGACGAGGCGCTCATGGGTTTCATTAAAAAAAAGAAAGAGTCCATGCCCGACGCCTTCACTTGAAGGAAGCCCGTGGACGGCCGGGCTAAAGTGGCCAATCTGATCCATGATGACATCTGGGAAGGCGTGCTGCGCCGGCCGGATTGGGAATAGGTTTTTCGGCATTAATGCGGCACTTGCACGGCGGGGCTTGCCATGGTGTTCTCGACGATCTGAACAGGTGTATTTGCAGTGGATCCGATACTCATTCTCGCTGGCGTTTTTGCGATCTTCATTCCCGCATTGATGTTGCCGGGACCCGATTTCGTCGCCGTTGTCCGGTCATCAATGACGCATGGCACCCGCGCCGGGTTGATGACCACGGCCGGCGTTTCGCTGATGCTCGCCGCCTATGCTGCGCTCAGCCTTCTCGGCCTGTCTGCCGTTTTGGCCGAATATCAATGGCTGGCCTGGGCAGTCCGCATTGCAGGCGGCTCTTATCTCGCCTATCTCGGCGTCCGATTGCTGTTTTCGAAGCCCGTGAACATCGATCTGGGATCCGGGTCGGCAGGTGACACGCTGCATCCGTTTTTGTTTGGACTGCTGGTTACGCTGACCAACCCGAAAGCCATTGTGGTCTTTGCCAGTGTTTTTGCTACGGCGGTGACTGCGGAAACGCCGGGCTGGCTGATGGCGATGATGGTTGCGATGGTGATGGCTTTATCACTTGTCTGGTATTCGATTGTCAGCCTGTTCATGTCATCGGCGCCGGTGATCCGTTCCCTTGGAAATGCACGCCACCTGATCGAACGAACAGCGGGCGTCTGCTTTATTGCGATTGGCGGCAAGATCATGGCCGACAGCCGCTACCCCCTCGCGCCTTGATACAGGAAGAAATCGGATCCGCTCTAGCCGTTCATGGCCTGATCCTGCGCGGCGGACTGGTGTTTGACCGCAATGATTCTGCACCGGTTGGGCCAAATGGCGGCGTTGCGAAATCCGTTCTTCTTATCGGCCATGGCGGTGCGGCAATGTGGCCGCATTTCCATCGGTGGCTGACCGGGCTAGCAGCAATTCCCGGCAATCCGCTTGACTGCTGGTCGAAAAAGGTGATCGGGGGAATCGCGGCGCAAGCCGGTGCCCGTGCAGTATTTCCGTCCGACAGGCCCTATCTGCCGTTCCAGCAGTGGGCAATGCGTGCGGAAGGTCTGAAGCCGTCGCCGCTTGGCATCGTCATGCATCCGCGTTTCGGACTGTGGCATGCCTGGCGCGGGGCGTTGCTTTTCGAACATGAGATTTCGATTCATGTGCCTCGCGAACCGATTCATCATTGCGACCTATGTGACGGAAAACCTTGCCTGAATTCATGTCCTGTCGGGGCGTTTTCAGGTATGGGCTATGCGGTTGACGACTGCGTTGATCACGTTAACGGGACCGATGGAACGGTGTGCCTGACGCGCGGTTGCTTGGCGCGCAATGCCTGTCCGGTTGCCGCTGAACACCGGTATCCTGCAGATCAACAAGCATTTCACATGGCGGCATTTTTGCGTGCCAGGACACGGCGCTAACATTTTTTTTGAATTTGCCCCAAGGATTGCCGGAATTGGCGCGTCTAACAAGCAATGATGATGGATATGCCGGTTGCACAACTGGAAGATCACGATCTTGTGGCGCGCGCGCGCAGCGGGAACAGGTCCGCCTTTGCCACGCTGATTGACCGGCACTACGGTTTCGTATTTGCCGTTGCCTATCGCTGGTGCGCCAATCGCGCCGATGCGGAAGACATCGCCCAGGAAGTGTGCATCAAGCTTGCCCGCGCGCTGAAGGATTTTCGCGGCGAGGGCAAGTTCACTACCTGGCTCTACCGGCTGACTTTGTCGGCGGCCCATGATCTTGCGCGCAAGCGGGCGCGGGAAACACGCAAGGCGGAAGCCTATCATGTTCACGCGCTCACCGAAGGCCAGGCGAGCCCGGATGATAGCGAAGTACTGGACCGGATCTGGGATGCTGCACGCTACCTGCCACCCAAGCAGCGCGATGCGGTGTTGCTAATCTACGGCGAGGGGATCAGCCACGCCGAGGCTGCCCGTGTGATGGACTGTTCGGAAAGCACGGTGTCCTGGCACATTCATGAAGCAAAGAAACGGTTGAAACACCTAATTGGTGAAGACAATGACGGATAACAAGGCAACAGACAACAAGCTTAGGGGCCTGGGTTCGGTTGGTATCCCCGATCCCGGTGAGGCCGCGCGCAAACAGGCGTTGCGCGCTGCGCTTGATGCGTTTGATGAAGAAAATTCATCACCGACCCAAGGTTCGCCTTCCAGGCAGCGTCCAAGCTCCATCGCAACCACACTTTGGAGCAAACTGATGGAAAAGAAACTTGTAATCACCCCGATTGCAGCAAGCCTGTTGGCACTGCCTATCGCCGGTTATGTCGCCTGGTCGATTGTCGGAGAACAGAACTATGGCAAACAAAACTTTGGTGAGCCGAATGTGACCGGCGAACTGGCCGGCCGTGGCGAACGGTCCGATGACAAGCTTATCGGCAGCAAGGAAGTCGATGCGCTTTCGAAATCAGAGTACCGGGAGGAACAGGAAAAGAAAGTGCGCGAGAACACCGCGCAAGTGCCGGCCGCTAATCCGGTTGGCGGAAAACAGAAAGGTGCCGACCCTAAAGCCGACGCCGACCGCCGTTTGCGGGTGGACGGAAACCGGGTTGAAAACGAGGCGGTGATGGCTGATGAGGCATTCGCCGGATCCAACAAGGCAATGAGCCAGATCGCACCGAGTTCGTCCGCTTCGGGTGTTCGCGAAAAAATGATCGCGCCACCCGTTGTCGACCGCCCGGTCGTTGAAACGCCGTCTCGTGACCGGGTGGAGAAATTTGCGACCAACGATATCAAGCGCGTTGCCGAAGAACCGGTATCGACCTTCTCGATTGACGTCGACACGGCTTCCTACAGTCTTGTCCGGCGGACATTGATGGAAGGGCACATGCCTGTCCGGCAAAGCGTTCGTGTCGAGGAGATGATCAACTATTTCCCCTATAACTGGAAGGGTCCGGACAGTATCGAAACGCCTTTCAACAGCACGATAACCGTCATGCCGACGCCATGGAATGAGCACACGCAATTGATGCATATCGGTATCAAGGGTTATGAGCTTGGCGGCGACCGACCGGCGGCAAACCTTGTCTTCCTGATCGACGTATCTGGGTCGATGAGTAGCTCCGACAAGCTGCCGCTGCTGAAGAATGCATTCCGCATGCTGCTTGACCGACTCGATGGTTCGGATACCGTTTCCATAGTCACCTATGCGGGCAATGCAGGAACAGTACTCGAGCCGACCAAGGCATCGGAAAAAGGCAAGATCCTCGACGCGATCACTCATCTCCAGCCTGGCGGTTCGACCGCTGGCGCCGCGGGCATCGAACAGGCCTACCACTTGGCCAAGCAGGCTTTCGTCAAGGACGGCGTCAACCGCGTGATGCTGGCGACCGACGGCGACTTCAATGTCGGCCCGGCAAGCGATGAAGAACTGAAGACGATGATCGAAATGCAGCGCGAAAGCGGCATCTTTCTATCGGTATTCGGCTTTGGCAAAGGCAATTACAACGACCAGCTGATGCAGACGCTGGCGCAAAACGGAAACGGCACGGCAGCCTATATCGATACGCTTGCCGAAGCTCAGAAGACACTGGTGGAGGAAGCAGGATCAACCCTGTTCCCGATCGCCAAGGATGTGAAGATCCAGGTGGAGTTCAATCCCGATCGGATCGCCGAATACCGGCTGATCGGCTATGAAACCCGTGCGCTCAATCGCGAGGATTTTAACAACGACCGTATCGATGCCGGCGAAATCGGCTCGGGCCACAGTGTGACTGCGATTTACGAGATCACGCCAAAAGGTAGCCCGGCACAGCGGATCGACGACCTGCGTTACAGTGCAGCGGAGGCGGCAAAGGACGAAACAAATCCGTCGCGTGAAATGGCATTCTTCAAGATCCGATACAAGGCGCCGGACGGAGACTCGTCTAAACTGCTGACCACGCCGGTGACCGATGCGCTTGCCGTCGATGACATCGCCAAAACGAGTGACGATGTGCGGTTTTCGGTGGCGGTTGCCGGTTTTGCCCAGAAACTGCGCGATACCGATGCAACGGCCAATTACACCTATGGCAGCATCCTTGGTTTGGCGAGTGCCGCGCGCGGTGGCGACCCATTTGGCTACCGCGCCGAATTCCTGCAACTCGTGCGGCTTGCAGACAGTCTTGACCGCTAAGCCGCGCACACGGCAAGGCCCGTCCAGAAAAGAGCCGGGAGAAATCCCGGCTTTTTTTAGACCCGATATCCTGCTTGCGGTCATTTACGAAAAGCCGGAACATGGCATAAAAATGGGTAATAATGGATGCGCAGAACAACGGGACCGGGAAAATGAAATCCGACACGACAGAATTCCGGCAGCCGCTTGTGCAGGCAGGTTTTACAGCCTTTGTCTTCGAGGATGGAAATGCTCGCCGGGTCAATGAAGAAGAGCTGGCGTCTGCGCTGTCGGCCGGTGTCGCGCCTGATTTCACCTGGGTCCATCTCAACCGCACGGCGGCCAAGACATTGGGCTGGCTGCAAAAGGCAGGTATCGACCAATTTGTGATTGACGCTCTGATCGCAGAGGAAACCAGGCCGAGATGCACGATTCATGGCAATGGAGCCGTGCTTAACCTGCGCGGCATCAATCTCAACCCGGGCGCTGAACCCGAAGACATGATCTCGATCCGGCTGTGGATCGAGGAAAAACGCATCATCAGCGCCGGGTTGCGGCCGCTGGTTGCCGTTCGTGACCTGATTGATTCAATCGGGCGCGGGCAACCGCCAACCTCGCCAGGTGATCTGGTGGCCAGACTGGCGTTACGGCTTGCCGATGGTGCCGAGCCGACTGTTGCAATGCTCAACGAGCGCATAGACGCTTTGGAAGAGCTGGTTATCGACCGGATCGCCGATGTTTCGCGCGAACAGCTTGCAGATATCCGGCGAGTTTCGATCGTGATGCGGCGCTACATGTTTCCCCAGCGCGATGCGCTGACAACACTGGAGATCGAGGATTTGGACTGGCTGGGTAGCCGTGACCGCAGCCGTATTCGAGAGGCATCAGAGCGGGTGACACGGCTGGGTGAGGAGCTTGACGCCATTCGTGATCGCGCGCAGGTTGTCCATGACCAGATTGCCGATAACCGCGCCGAGGCGATGAACCGCCAAATGCTGGTGCTCTCTATCGTTGCCGCATTGTTTCTGCCGCTCGGATTGCTGACCGGTCTGCTCGGTATCAATGTCGGCGGAATTCCGGGTGTCAATTATCCATGGGCGTTTGCAATCGTGTGCGGGCTGCTCGTGGCGATTGGCGCAATCCAGTTGTGGATATTCAGGCGCATCGGATTGTTCTGACATGCCTTCCCGTTTGTTTGCCGTTTAGATAATGCGCCCCGCCAACAATAAAAGATCCACTGTACTGCATCCAAATGCGCAATTGGCGCATCTATAGAAGCAAGATGCACTGATAGTGGAGAATACACATGCAGGCCATGAGCATAGGCGCCGGTTTGGCGGCACTCGCATTCTGGGGATTTGTCACGATCGTTTCCGTTGCCGGTATCTGGGGGGGGATCCGCAAGCGGGAAGCACAGCACGAGACGCTGCGGCGTACCATCGAAAGCGGCCAGGCGCTTGATCCCAAACTGGCCGAGAAAATCCTGTCACAAGGTCGCGATCGGCTGGATCTTGACCTCAAGGTGGCGGGCCTGATCACCCTCTTTATCGCTCCTGGCATTGCAATCCTTGGCTGGTTCCTAAGCTTCGTGTCACCCGAGGCGACAATGCCGCTGTATGGCGCGGCTGTGCTTACGGGTTTTGTAAGTGCGGGGCTGTTGCTGGCATCGAGAGCCATAGAACGTTCCGATAAAGAAGATGAATCGAATTTCGGGCGCTGATTGTCGGGCCAGATGCCGCAGATGCGGCAAATTGGTCACGGGAATTGCGATTCGAAATGGCTTATGCTGTGAAAATGTCTCGTTCCAACAGAAAGCTGGCTGCGGTTTTGGCGGCAGATGTTGTTGACTACTCAAGACACATGGCTGTCGCCGAGGCTCACACGCTGGAGTTGCTGCGCTGGCTGCGCAAGGACGTCCTCGAACCGGCAATTGCCGGTAATGGCGGCGATCTCATCAAGAGCATGGGCGATGGCTGGCTGGTGGAGTTTGCCAGCGTTCGCGATGCGATCGGATGTGCGATCGGCGTGCAGAGGCGCCTTGCCGGACATGACAACCTGAAGCTGCGCATCGGAGTTCATATCGGTGATATTGTGCACGAGGATGACGATATTTATGGCGACGGCGTCAACATCGCAGCCCGGTTGCAGCAAATCACGCAACCGGGCGGGATAACGATTTCGGACATCTGCCATCAAAGTATCGACGAACAAGCCGGCAGCGAATTCGTGCAACTGGGTGCCCGGTCATTGAAGAACATCCCGTCGGCCATTCTGGTTTATGGCTGGCGGGGAACCACCGGCAAAATCGCGCCATCGGTGCCGCACGGCGGACCCGGGGAATGGACGAATACCGAAGCACTGATAGTTACTCTTGCCCGCAGCGGCGATCGCGATGCATTTGGCGAACTCGTCAGACGGAGGCAGTCCTGGGTCCGCAATCTGATGCGCCGTTCCTGCGGCAATGCGGAACTGGCCAACGATCTTTCGCAGCAGGTTTTTCTTACAGCCTGGCGTAAAATCGGCCAATTGCGAAATCCGGAGAAATTTTCAGTATGGCTTCGCCGCCTCGCCATACACACCTGGCTTCAGCATGCCCGCAGAAATGGCGCATTGGGCAAGACGGTCGAAATCCGGGATAGCGACCTGGTGCAGCGCGAAACATCTGGTGCGGCGATCGATCTCGATCGTGCCCTGGCCAGTCTGCCCGATGTTGTGCGCCTGTGCATCGTGTTGTCGCACGGAGAAGGAATGACACAGGAAGAAATCGCCGATCATACCGGCCTACCGCTGGGAACGGTCAAATCCCATATCCGCCGGGGCGTCCAGCGTCTGCAGGATTTTCTTTCGGACTATCGAAACACACCTGACCCGGAGACCGCCAATGACTGAAGATCTCGATCCGAGACTGCAAATACTGTTTGCAAATTCGCGAGAGGAACTGCCGCCGGATGAATTCGCCAAACAGGTGATGGTTCGCATCGACCGGCTGAAGCGCCTGACGCTGATTGGCCGGACAGTGGCGATGGCGGTGCTGATCGCAATCAGTGCGATGTTTGCAGCTTCGGTCCAGGAGGTCGTCATGGTTCTTGCGGACGGGCTCAATTACTCGATTATCGAGCCGGACAGAAGTCTGCTGATGCAGGTCCTGACGCCTGTAAACAGCGTGGCCGGTGTGCTTGCGCTCAGCCTGATCGCATTGCAGTTCGCGTTTCGGATTTTACGGAACTAGGAAAGGACGCAACAAACGCGGCGCGTTCAATACTGTGCACTCATGCCCGTCTTCGGCGGCGCTCACGCACGGGTGCCAAGTCATTTTCGCTGGCCGTCTTATTTTTGAATGCGCCGACGCGACTGACGATGGTTTCAAGTGTCGGGCGGGGCCCTTGTGCATGATTATCGATTGCCGCGCGCATCGCCGCGATATGTTCGGCGGTCGTACCGCAACAACCACCTATAATGCGTGCACCACCGTCCATGGCAAGGCGGGCGTAATCGGCCATCAGGTCCGGCGTGCCCGAATAGTGGATTTCGGCGCCGCGATATTCCGGAATGCCGCAATTCCCCTTGACGATAATGGTTGCTGAAGGCGCAGCCGCGGTCATGTCGAGAAGCGTGGACAGAATATCACTTGGGCCAACTCCGCAATTGGCGCCGTGGGCGACCGGCTGTTGCGGCATGTCACCGGCAACGGTCCCGATTTCCTTTGGTGCAAGACCCATCATGGTCTTTCCGGCAGTGTCAAAGGAGCCGGTGTAGGTATAGGGCAGGCCAACGTTGATTGCCGCCTGGCAGGCAGCCCGGATTTCATCGGGCGCCGACATTGTTTCGATCCAGGCGACGTCGGCACCGCCGTCCTTCAAGCCGCGGATCTGTTCCTCGAACGCGTGTACGGCCTCATCATAGGTCAGCGCGCCTAGCGGCACGAGCAGTTCACCGGTCGGGCCGACCGATCCGGCGATGATGACGGTGCGTCCCGCATTACCGGCTGCCTTTCGTGCAAGTTCCGCCGCCTTGCGGTTCAGTTCATGAACCCGGTCCTGGGCTTTGTGCAGCTTGAGCCGGTGACGTGTCCCGCCAAACGAGTTGGTCAGGATGATGTCAGAGCCCGCATCGACGAATTCCTGGTGGAATTTGATAACTTCATCGGGCCTTTCGGCATTCCACAATTCCGGCGCTTCACCGGCTTCCAGGCCCATGGAGAACATGGTCGTACCTGTAGCACCATCGGCGAGAAGAATGCCTTTTTCAGCAAGAAGCTCATCAATCGGATTGTTCATCGGATGCCGAATTCCAGTTGAGATAACGATATAAACAATCCTTTATATGTTATTTGGAGTTATCGCAAGCGGAAACCGGTGGCCGGTTCCTTGTGGTCAGCAGTCAGGCCGGCGGCAGTTCCACCAGGCTGGCGATATGGCGGGCAGCCTCGTGGGCATTGATGTCGGCACTGCGAATTAGTCCGTCGAAATGCCGTGTCAGGGTCCGGATCGGCTGCGTGGCGTTGAGCACCAGATACATGCCACCGACGAAGATCGCTGCGCGGATGGGGCCAAATATCGTGTAGGGGATCGAGTATCGCGCACGTCCGTCATACAGGAAAAGCCGGAAAGTAGGATAAAGCTCATCGAGCAGGCGTGCCATGTGCTGCAATTGCGCGCGGCGCAAGCCTACATCAAGGCCGCTCCATATACCGCCGCCATCGGCGAAAGTCCGCATCGTCTGCCATGGCATGCAGACTTCCATGTCGGTTTCAGGACGGCGGTTGTAGTCAATACGGTACTGGGCCTCGTCCTTTTGCGTGGTCCGGTTGCGGTCGGCGGCATCGGCTTCGAAATTGATGACCGCATCGGTGCGCAGAAGATCGGGAATTCCGGAGGGCACGTAGCGGATTTTGGCTCCGGCCGCTTCGGCATGCCAGCGCGCCAGCAAAGTGTGGTCAAAACTGCCGGTGCCTTCCTCGATCTCGATGCTCGGCTTCAACTCGCCGGTAACGCCTTCATCCTGCGACAGGCCAAGCAGCCAGTCGAGCGACACGTCGTTGGCAATGGCAATATTCATCAGTGTTTCGGCGCGTGGCAGGCGGGTCGATGATCCCGACAGCAATTGTGACAGCGCCGACCGGTCTATGCCGACCGATGCGGCGAAGCGGGACTGCTTTTGTCCGGTGCGTACCAGCAGCAATTGCAGCCGGTCGCGAAAAATCCGGGAGAGATCACGCTTGTCCATCGGAATTACATTAGCAATCTTGTTTACCAAATACAACATTTGAGGTGTTTGATGTGCATAGATAACGATTTGTGTGCTGTCTCACATTGTCGTGAACGCTCTTTTTGTGACAAATCAGGTGCTGTCAGTATCGGAAATTCAAAGACTTATGCCGCAAACCCCGTCAGCAGCACCAAAGACGCCGGCAATTGAGTGGCCGACTGTGATGCTTCTGACCGCCTGTTACACGGTCTGGTTTGCAAGCGCGTTCCTTGTATACGCATCAATGCCGGTAGTGGCGCTGGTCGTCATGACATTTGCCACAGCGTTGCATTCGTCGCTGCAGCACGAGGCCCTGCATGGTCATCCGACACGATCGCGGCTGGTCAACGAGGCTCTGGTTTCGTTGCCGCTTGGCCTGTTTTATCCCTATCGCCGGTTTCAGGAGACGCATCTTAAGCACCATTGCGATGCGCGGCTGACTGATCCCTATGATGACCCGGAAAGTTTTTACCGGGCGGCATTTGTCTATGAGCGCCTGCCCGAGGCAATCAAGAAACTGCTGCGCTTCAACAACACGCTTGCCGGCAGGCTGATTACCGGACCAGCGCTGATGATCGGCGGCTTCATCTGTTCGGATATCCAGAAAATCCGAAATGGCGACCGGGACGTTGGAACCGCCTGGATCGTGCATCTTTGCGGCGTGGCGGTGCTGTATTTCATTGTCCGCGGCGCCGGTATTCCGTTCTGGCTCTATGCGATAACCGTAGCCTATTTCGGCCTTTCGCTGATTGCGATCCGGACCTATGCCGAGCATCAATGGTCGGAACGGGCTGACGGGCGGACAATCATTGTGGAACGCTCGCCGCTGGCACTGCTGTTCCTCAACAACAATTTGCATCTTGTGCATCACAAACATCCGGCAGCCGCATGGTACCGGTTGCCGGCGCTATACAGCGCGCGGCGCGACGAGTGGGCGGCGATGAATGGCGGCTATGTGTTTCCGGGATACGGCGCACTTTTCCGTGCATTTGCGTTCCGGTCCAAAGAACCTGTCGCGCATCCGGTGCTCCACCGTGTGCGGGCTGAGCCGCCAATTAAGTAGCCGTAGTGACTGTTTGCGGATTACACTTGTCCGGCATTTGATCATTCCAATCCGGAGATGCCGTGGAGCCCGTTGCCGCCCTGCCAATGTATGA
>JAHEGF010000291.1 GCA_024645155.1 Phyllobacteriaceae bacterium
CGAGCGCGAAACGCAAACCTCCGCGTCATTGAGCCCTGACAGTTCACCGGACACGGCGCCCTTGTGGGACATGAAGCCCTGGCCATCGTAATAAAGGATAGCAGCCGGCGTCAGATTGCCAACCATGTCCCGCGAATAGGTCCAGGTAACATTTGAAACGTAAATGTCGACATCATGCTGCTGAATGCTTTGCAGGCCGTGGCGGATCAATACCGGCGACAGTTCAACGGCATTTCGGTCGTTGAACAAGGCCAGCGCTACAACGCGACAGAACTCGGGGAAAAAACCTTCATATCCCGTGTCGCCGATGCGTGTGTCGCCGACCGGGCGATTGCCAATAGCGCATCGCACGTAGCCGCGATCGATGACGCCTTGAAGAATATTCTGAGCATGCGCAGCATGAGGCGTACCCAGGCAGGTCAGCCATCCCGCCAATATTATTGCAATCGCGTGGAGAAATTTCATGGTAGCCCTCTCAGTCAGCGAGACGACTCATCGAGGTAAGCATATGTATATGCCAGAGCGTCCTCGCGCATCTTTATGATATTACGATGCGCCAACGACTTCCAGTACGCCGACCAGAGCGATTTGGAGAACAGCGCCAGTGGCCGTATGAAGTGCGGTGATGGCACAAAGCGACAATTTACCTTGCGTCGTAGTCAGGACATATGGAGCTATTCGCTTTGGTCGATTTGTCCGCACTGCCGACCAACGCAGCAGATTGGTCAGCTTCGGAGGGCATGCCGAAAGCAGTCATCCGCTCCCAATCATTTATGAGTACACGCCCGGCTTAGGCCGATGCCTTGCGGTTCCGGCGCCGCCGGCCTCAGCCGGTTGCCTGACTGCGTGCCGGCATATCCTGTCCGCCTTTCGCATGTTGCGATAGCCAGGTCGCTGTTTCACGCGCCGGCATCGGGAAGGCCAGTGAGAAGCCCTGGACCTGATCACAGCCGATCTTCATCAGGCTGTTGAGTTCGTCTTCGGTTTCGGCACCTTCGGCAACGATCGACAGGCCGAGGCCTTTTGCAAGTTCCGTTATCGCCCTGACGATCTTGGTGTTGTCCTCGTTGCTGTCGATATTTGTGATAAAGCGCCGGTCGATCTTCAGCTTGTCTATTTCCTGCCGGTTGATATGGCTCAGCGACGCATAACCGGTGCCGAAATCATCGAGGTCGATCTGAATTCCGGTTTTCCGCAGTTCGCGCAGCACATCGCCGACACCCGAATTGTGGTCGTCGAGGATCACGGTCTCGATCACTTCAAGCGACAGTTTCTCCGTCGGTAATCCGTATTTGCCAAGCGTTGAAATGATGAAGCTGTGGAAGTCCGGTTCGCGCAACTCGCAATCCGATGCATTCAATGACAAACGGCCGAATTCCACGCCATCCTTGTACCATTGGCCGGCCTGGCGAATTGCCTTTTCCATGACGATTCGTCCGACCTCGACTATGAGCCCCGTTTTTTCTGCAACCGGCAGGAAATCCGCCGGCGAGATGGTTCCGCGCCTCGGGTGGTTCCAGCGCGCAAGCGCTTCGACACCCGTGATTTTCCGGTCGACAAGTGACAGTTGCGGCTGGAAGTACGGTTCGAAGATCTCGTCCTTGATGGCGATCTGCAAATCCTCTTCGATGCGCTTTCTGTTTTCCAGTTCCATGCGCAACTCTTCGGAGAAGAAACGGAACGATCCACCGCCTGCCTTCTTGGCGTTGTACAATGCCAGGTCGGCATGAACCAGCAACTCTTCGGTGCCCTGGGCATCGACCGGGAAAACGGCAATTCCGCCACTGCATCGGACCTCGATGGTGGCGCCTTCAAAATCGACCGGTGCATTGATCCTGTCCATGACACGGCCGGCAACACGGTTGATGTCTTCGGTTTCCGTTATGCCGTTCACGATCACGATGAATTCGTCTCCGCCCATCCGTACACACAGATCGGACCCGCGGCATGAGTCCTGCATACGCTCCGCCGTCTTGACCAGCACATGGTCGCCTGCGGCATGACCCAAAGTGTCGTTGGTTTCCTTGAACAGGTCGAGATCGAGTTGAAGAACCGCCACCCGCTCGCCGCGCCGCCGTGCACTGGAAATGATGGTGTGAAAGTGATCGTCGAGAAATGCCCGGTTGTGGAGCCCGGTCAGCGTGTCGTGGGCAACATCGTAGGCAAGCCGGTCATTGGCTTCGATCAGCTCCCTGGTTTTGCGCGAAAGCATGTTGGCCATGGGCCCGAAGACGAGCAGAGCAAACAATGCGGTGAATGCCAGTGTTGCGAGGAAAAGGTAACGCTGCGCGTCGTGGGAAGCGCTTATCCTGGCATTGACCGCCTGGCTGAGCCTTTCGGTCAGGTTGCGGTATCCGGACAGGGTCTGCTGCGCGCTGACCAGTGCCATGTGCGATGTGTTGTCTGCGTTCTGCAAGCCGGCTTCGCTCAGCGCAATGAGTGAGCGGGCGTTGTCAACCAGTTCGGCGGCATAGGAGTCCAGCCGCTTGGAAAGTGCCATTGCCGGATCGTCGCCTTCGCGCATCTGCGGATCCGCCAGAATTTCGGTGAACAGGCCGTTGCGGTCCGACAGGCGCAGATGCCCGCGCTCAAATTCGTCCGTTGTCGACCGCAAACCATCGATCAGCCGGGTACGGCGCGTCAGGTTGTCTTCGTTGTTTGCCTGGTTGGCCAGCATCACGATGCGCTGGGACAGGACCATTTGCGCATTTCCGGACTCAAGTATGGCGCGGTCGCGCTGGTATTCGCCCATCATGCTTTCAAGCTTGACATAGGAAAGGGTTGCGAGCGCCGTGATTGCCAGCAGCGCGATCCAGTATGCGACCTTGACGCCCACCATCAGGCGGACCGCCCCCGCGCTGTTTTTGTCCTGCGCCGACTTACGCGTATTCAAGGTTTGTACCCGCCTGCTTTTACTGTTCTATTGGGCAGACACTCGCCGATAAGCCTTAATTCGGTGGTAACAGGCCCGTTTTGTCGCAGGTACAGGCGCCGCTTTTTCAGGGTATAGTTATCCGAACCTTTATCATGGAGCGGGGAACCCTGTAACAATAGCCAATATTCGCCGTTTCGACCGATCCGGACTTGGTCGCGCAATGCCGGTCAATGGCCTGCGAAACCGGCGATAAATGATATGCAATCTTTGCGGGAAGCGGCGGGAATTGTATTTGTTTTATGTATAAAATAAACTGTTGCCGCTTCCGCTTCCGACTGGACGCAGCGAAAGAATATGCCCTAATAGATCATTGGTCCCATTTTCAGGAAAGAGCGAGCCGATATGTCTGCCGAGAAAAAAGCCGAAAAAGCCGATCACAGCCGTGCTGGTTCCCATGCCCCGTTTCAGTGGGATGATCCGTTTCTGATCGCAGATCAGCTTACCGAGGAGGAACGCATGATTTCGGAATCGGCGCGTTCTTTTGCCCGGTCCGAATTGGCGCCGCTTATCGAGGAAGCCTATCTCGACGAGAAAACCGATCCCGGACTATTCCGCCGCATGGGCGAGGCCGGGCTTCTCGGCATCACGGTCCCTGAGGAATATGGCGGTGCAGGCGCAACCTATGTTGCTTATGGCGTGGTTGCCCGCGAAGTCGAGCGCATTGACAGCGGTTACCGGTCGATGATGAGCGTACAGTCCTCGCTGGTCATGTATCCGATCTACGCATATGGCGATGATACGCAGCGGCAAAAATATCTGCCCAAACTGGCAAGCGGGGAGTGGATAGGCTGTTTCGGCCTGACCGAGCCCGATGCCGGATCGGACCCCGGCGGCATGAAGACACGCGCCGAGAAAACGGCCGGCGGATACAAGCTTACCGGCACCAAGATGTGGATTTCGAATGCACCGATCGCCGATGTGTTTGTTGTCTGGGCAAAATCGGCAGCACACGACAACCAGATCCGCGGTTTTATTCTCGAAAAAGGCATGAAGGGCCTTTCGGCGCCAAAGATCGGCGGCAAGCTCTCCCTGCGCGCCTCGATCACCGGCGAAATCGTCATGGAAGGCGTCGAGGTGCCTGCCGAAAACCTGTTGCCCAATGTTGCCGGCCTCAAAGGGCCTTTCGGCTGCCTGAACCGGGCCCGCTACGGCATTTCTTGGGGCGCGATGGGGGCTGCGGAAGACTGCTGGCACCGGGCACGCCAATATGGGCTGGACCGTGTGCAATTCGGCCGGCCGCTGGCTGCTACCCAGC
>JAHEGF010000292.1 GCA_024645155.1 Phyllobacteriaceae bacterium
GGTTCACGGGAGACGTCCGGAACGAATTATAAAACTCGACCCTCAGCTGAGACGAAGCAAAATTCTGTTACCTAAGCTGTTACCTTTGGCGCAGAATTGAAATGCCTGATCGTCTAAGTCATTGAAAAGATTGGCTGGGGAACCTGGATTCGAACCAGGACTAACGGAGTCAGAGTCCGTGGGTCTACCGTTAACCTATTCCCCAGCAGCGCCTTTGGCAGGCAAGGCGGTCCTTTTAATCATGGCGCCATGATAGTCAAGGCCGGTGTTTGCGCAAGTGTTGCGCCAAAAGTCTCGCCCGACCGCGAATTTGACACAAGGCGCTTGGTAGCGCCCGCATCTCCTGTTATCCTTTTGCCAACGAGCACTTTGAGCGCCTGCAGCATCCATTTGGCTTGCGCGGCGTCGGAAGGAACAGAAAGTGAAGAATCCCGGCGACGGACTTGTACCGTCGGAAAGGGGTGCATCGGCTGATGGGGTGGCTAATTCCACGGCCGGCGGTAACAGCGGTGCAGCCGGAACCGGGCGTCATGCCCCTGCCGGAGATGCCGAAAGTGCCGGAATTGCCCCGAAACCAAAAAGAAAACGGCGCCGGAAACGGCGGCGCGGCAGACGCGTGTTTGCTCCTGATACACGAATGAACATTCCGGCCGGCCCGGTTCCAGGAGAGGCAGAAAATGCGGTTGCAGCCGGACAGGCAGCGCCTCGGCCGCCCTCTGGTGACAGTGTTCGGCAGCACCGGCCCCACACCCGGCGGACACCGCCGTCAGGGCTGCGTGGCCCGGCCTATGCCGCACTTGATCTGGGCACGAACAACTGCCGCCTTCTGGTGGCAATCCCCACCAGGCCGGGACAATTCCGGGTGATTGACGCTTTTTCGCGCATTGTGCGTCTTGGCGAGGGCCTGTCGCAGTCCGGCGAACTTGGCCAGCCAGCCATGGATCGCGCCGTGGAAGCCCTGAAGGTGTGCCGCGACAAGCTCGGCTCCCGCGCCATTCGCCGGTCGCGTCTGATCGCAACAGAGGCTTGCCGGTCTGCGGTCAACGGCGAGGCATTCCTTTCCCGGGTCGAACGCGAGGCCGGTCTCAAGCTTGAGGTGGTCGACCGCGAAACGGAAGCCCGGCTCGCAGTTTCCGGGTGCGGACCGCTGGTTGAAAGGGAAACCGAAGCCATCGTGCTTTTCGATATTGGCGGCGGTTCTTCGGAAATTGCACTCGTCGACCTGACAAAATCGCGCTCACCCCGCCTCGCCGAACACATCGTTTCGTGGACTTCCCTGCCCGTCGGAGTTGTCACGCTGGCTGAAAAACATGGTGGCCGCAATGTCACCCCCGACGGGTTTAGGGCAATGATCGGCGATGTCCGGGCGATGCTCGACAGTTTTGACGGGGCAAATCGACTGGCGGGCCTGGCATCCGGTTCACGGTTCCATCTTCTTGGCACCTCCGGCACGGTAACCACGATCGCAGGTGTTCACCTCGATCTGCCGCGCTACGACCGCAGGCGCGTCGACGGCATCTGGCTGTCCAGTGATCAGATCGATACAACGACTGAGCGCCTTTTGGGCTGGACCTATGAACAGCGGGCGGCCAATGCCTGTATTGGCACCGACAGGGCAGACCTGGTGCTCGCCGGATGTGCGATACTGGACGCAATACGCGCAAAATGGCCGTCTGACCGGTTGCGCGTTGCAGACCGCGGATTACGCGAAGGCATCTTGACGGAGTTGATGTCTGCCGACGGTGCGTGGCGCAAGCGGAGACGGCCGAGAGTGCAGCAGCAATGACCGGCGGCGGCAAGAAAGGTGGAAGCGGAGCGCGGGCCCTGAAAACCAGGGTGCGCAAGAAAAGTGGGCTCAAGGTTTCGTCCCGGCGCTGGATAGAGCGGCACATCAACGACCCCTATGTGCATCGCGCCAAGGCCGAGGGTTACCGGTCGCGGGCGGCATACAAGCTTCTCGAAATCAATGACCGCTACAAGCTGATCAAGCCGGGAATGCGGGTAATCGACCTTGGGGCAGCGCCGGGAAGCTGGTCACAGATCGCGGCAAGTCTTACCGGTTCGACCACCGATAACATTCTCGTTGCCGCTATTGACTATCTTCCAGTCGATCCGGTTCCAGGCGTTGCCATGCTGGAGATGGATTTTCTTGACGATGCGGCACCCGGTGCGCTGATGACTGCGTTGTCCGGCAGTCCGGGACTGGTATTGTCGGACATGGCCGCACCGACGACTGGGCACCGCAGCACCGATCATATCCGGACCATGCATTTGTGCGAAACGGCAGCCGATTTTGCGATATCGGTACTCGAGCCGGGCGGCAATTTTCTGGCAAAGACATTTCGGGGCGGTACCGAAAACGAGTTGCTGGCCCGCCTCAAGCGTCATTTCAGGACGGTTCGCCACATCAAGCCTGATGCGTCGCGCGACGAGTCCGTGGAGCTTTACCTTCTCGCGTCTGATTTCAGGGGTGCGGGTCACGACTGATGATCAACATTTCTTTTTGAGCGGCTCAATATCCGGCTTTTCATAATTGCCGAGCCATGTTACCTGCCCGTGCCAATCCTCATCGGGAAATCCGGATTCGGCACGGCCGTGGTTGCCGTGCCGCTTTCCCAGTATCAAGGGGCGGCAATGGCCAAGATCATAGATAGCGTAACAGGGGCACAGGCACTGACGTTCGACGACGTCCTGTTGCAGCCCGCCCATTCGGAAGTGATGCCGGGTGAAGTCGATGTGAAGACCACGATCGCTCGCGACATAGAGCTGAACCTGCCAATATTGTCCGCTGCAATGGACACCGTTACCGAATCGCGCCTGGCAATCGCCATGGCCCAGGCCGGTGGCATCGGCGTGATCCATCGCAACCTGTCTCCGGAACTGCAGGCAGAGGAAGTCAGGCAGGTTAAGAAGTTTGAATCGGGCATGGTGGTCAATCCGGTGACAATCGGCCCGGAAGCGACGCTGGCCGATGCCCAGGCATTGATGCGGGCCCACGGTATTTCCGGCATTCCGGTCGTCGATAACGGCGGCGAGGGGGGCTACACCACCGGCCGCCTTGTCGGAATACTGACCAACCGCGATGTCCGGTTTGCATCCGATCCGATGCAGACGGTGCGCGAACTGATGACCAAGGAGAACCTCATCACTGTCGACGAAACCGTTGACCAGACCGAAGCCAAACGGCTGCTGCATCAGCACCGGATCGAAAAACTGCTCGTTGTCGATGGACAGGGCCACTGTGTCGGGCTGGTGACCGTCAAGGACATCGAGAAATCCCAGCTGAACCCGAATGCAGCCAAGGACGTGCAGGGCCGCCTGCGCGCCGCAGCCGCGATCAGCGTGGGTGATGACGGGTTTGAACGCGCCGAACGCCTGATCGATGCTGGTGTCGATTTGCTTGTGGTTGATACCGCGCACGGGCACTCGCAACGCGTTCTCGATGCGGTGGCGCGGGTCAAGGTGTTGTCGAACTCGGTTCGCATCATCGCAGGCAACGTGGCCACCGCGGAAGGTACAAAGGCCCTGATTGACGCCGGCGCAGATGGCGTGAAGGTTGGCATTGGGCCCGGTTCCATCTGCACGACGCGCATTGTTGCCGGCGTCGGTGTGCCACAGTTGTCCGCCCTGATGGCTGCCGCCGAGGAGGCAGACAAGTCGGGAATTTCGGTAATAGCCGACGGCGGGATCAAATACTCGGGCGATCTGGCCAAGGCGCTGGCTGCAGGGGCACGCGCGGCAATGGTCGGTTCGCTGCTTGCAGGAACGGAAGAGAGCCCCGGCGAGGTTTATCTGCATCAGGGGCGCTCATTCAAATCCTACCGCGGCATGGGTTCAGTGGGCGCTATGGCGCGTGGATCAGCCGATCGCTACTTCCAGGCCGAGGTGCGCGACGCCCTGAAGCTCGTTCCTGAAGGCGTTGAAGGACAGGTACCCTACAAGGGGCCGATATCCGGCGTTTTGCATCAATTGTCCGGCGGACTGCGCGCCGCCATGGGTTACGTCGGCGCTGCCGATCTGGAGCAATTGCGCAAACGCGCCACCTTCGTGCGCATATCGGGCGCATCATTGCGTGAGAGCCACGTCCACGATGTCGCGATTACGCGGGAAAGCCCGAACTACCAGGGCGGCATGTAAGTCCGGCCTGTGCGCACCAGTCTGACAGCGATCGTCACAATCCTG
>JAHEGF010000293.1 GCA_024645155.1 Phyllobacteriaceae bacterium
TCTTCAGGTGCAATGGCTGCCGGGTCGTTCATCAACCCGAGCAAGATCAAGCCGCGTTCCAGCGAAGAAACCGATGCGGCGGAATCAAACTCCTCGCGAGATGCAAGGTTCAGTCCACGGGCAACATTCTTCAACAAGTCCGTCGACGATATGACTTCGACCTGGCTCAATACACCCTCTTCGTCGAGAATCGGGCGCTCGGCTTCCCGGTCGTTTTCGGATCGCGTGTAAATGCTTTCCCGCGTCTCGATCAAAATCCGGGTCTCGCCAGCATATTTGGGCTTGATGATGGACGCGATGGCCAGCACCAGCGCCGTAGCGACCAGCGATACAATCAGTATCTGCCACTTCTTGCGGGCGATGCTTGAAAATAGCCGGCCAAGATCAATGTCCAGATCGTGGTTGACGGATTGAACGCCAGACATGAACGCTACTCCAATACTACTACTGCCGGTAAAGTAAACGAGTATGGTAACCACACGGTTAAGCCGTCGTTTACACCTTGTTCGCGATTATTGACTGGTGGTTAACGGAATTGATCCGTCTTCCCGCCCCGGATGCGGCGCCATGTCAGAGGCTTTACCAGCCATTAACCATAGTTCCGCAATAAATGGGGAAGCTGGTTCATATCCGAACCATCAAGTAATCGAAGGTTGATGGCGTGAAAATTACCCGACCGACCATAGTTGCAGCTTTTGCGGCCATTTTGCTCATAAGCGGCTGTTCGAGCTACCGCCCTACTCCGTCAGCATTTCATGAAGCCATCAACCAACCATATATTCTAAGCGCCGGAGACCGGCTTCGAGTTACCGTTTTCGAACAAGACGCTTTGACAAATACCTATGCTGTTGATCAGGCCGGCTACATTGCATTTCCGCTGGTCGGTTCTGTACCGGCTCGCGGCCGGACCATAAAGCAGCTCGAAGCCGATATTGCCGTGCAATTGCGTCAGGGATTTATTCGCGACCCAGATGTTACTGTTGAAGTCGACCAATACCGGCCAATATTCGTTATGGGCGAAGTCGGCTCGGCAGGTCAGTACAGTTATGTTCCGGGGCTGACCGTGCAAAAGGCCATCGCCGTTGCCGGCGGATACAGCGCCCGGGCCTATCAGGGCAACGTCGACATTACCCGCGAGATCAACGGCAAGGTGATGTCCGGCCGCGTCAAGACATCCGACCCGCTGCTACCGGGCGATACAGTCTATGTGCGCGAGCGGTTGTTCTAGAAAGTAGGCAGGTGCTTCAGACCTCCGCAAAAAGCATGAGGATTGTCCACTGTTTCCGGTCGCCTGTCGGCGGGATTTTCCGTCATGTCCGCGACCTGGTCGCAGCGCAAACAGCTGCCGGACATCAGGTCGGCATCGTTTGTGATTCCTCGACGGGCGGTAATTTTGAAGACCGCCTGTTCAGCGATCTCAAGGAACATCTCCAACTCGGTCTCGCCCGCATCCCAATGCAACGCCATGTCGGTGCCGGTGACCTGGTTTCGGCCTATCGCACCTATACGGCCATCAAAGACATGGAGCCGGATATCCTGCACGGCCATGGTGCCAAAGGCGGTGTTTACGCACGTGTCTTCGGTTCACTGTTACGGGTTTTCAGGTCACGCGTAGCCCGTCTTTATTCTCCTCACGGCGGCAGTCTGCACTATGATTCCAATTCGCTGACCGGCAAGGTCTTTTTTGCGGCAGAATGGCTTTTGGCGCGGATGACAGATCACCTGCTGTTTGTCTCCGAATATGAAAGGCGGACGTTTTGCGAAAAAGTCGGGCTGCCGCCCTGCCCGTCAAGCCTTGTATATAATGGCGTTCAGGACAGCGAGTTCGCAAAGGTTGCGACGAAACGCGGTGCGCCGGATTTTCTGTATATCGGCATGATGCGCGACTTGAAGGGTCCCGATATCTTCATTGATGCCCTGGCAGAGGTCACAAGAAAAACCGGGCGGGCAATTACCGCTGTCATGGTCGGCGATGGCGATGACCGCAACAAATACATTGCAAGGGCAAATGCGCTGGGCCTGGCCGACAGCATTGCATTTCACATGCCGATGCCGGCGCGCAAAGCATTCGCGCTGGCTCGCATTGTTGTCGTACCATCAAGGGCTGAGGCCATGCCCTATATCGTGCTTGAAGCGCTCGCCGCCGGAAAGGCGATGATTGCCTCGCGCGTTGGAGGGATCCCAGAAATTTTCGGCAACGAATCGCCGGCGCTGATATCGCCCGATTCCGCAGAACTGGCAGAAACAATGCTTGCCGTGCTGGAAGGCGAGAAAGCCTTTTGCGCAGCCATGCCAAAGGAGGCCGAACTGCGTAGCCGGTTCAGCGCCAGTGTCATGGCCAGCGGAATCAACGACGCCTATCTTAGCGCGTTGAAAACCGATGATAACGCAGCCCAGGCCGTAAAAGCCTAACGGCGCCTTTTATCGGCAACCATCAAGGCTTTCTTAGAACCTCGCAGTTACTATCCAGGTTGAACATTTGGATATCGAGCAATGAAAACAATCGACCCAAAAAGCGGATTTTCCAAGGATGCGGTCAAAAACCATGTCATCGAGGAGGATGTCCCGCTGGCCCCGGTCGAATTGAAGCCGATGACAAAACGGATCGCAATGCATTACCGGCGGGACAATATCTCGCCGGTGATGGTTTCCGGTTACCTCAGAATTGCTGAGTTCCTGTTGCTGGCGATCAGCGGATTCCTGGTTTTCGGCTGGTATGTCCAATTGTCAAATCCCCTGCTTTGGCAATATGTCGGATCGATCCTGATTGCTTCGGGCGCGGCCGTGCTTTTGTTTGAACTCGCTGACGGCTACCAGATTCCGGCTCTCAGGAAACCGTTGCGGTTTTTTGGAAAACTGATCGCCATCTGGGCTGGGGTGTTTGCATTCTTGACCCTGATCGGATTCTTCCTGAAAATTTCGGGCGATTTTTCGCGCGTTTGGATCGCCGGATGGTTTTCCAGCGGTCTTGCGGTATCGATGACCATGCGGGTCATCATGTCGCGACTGATCCGGCGTTGGGGACGAAATGGTATAATGGAGCGGCGTGCTGTCATCGTTGGTGGTGGTGAAGGCGCAAAGAAGCTGATCCGGTCCCTGGAAAGCCAAGCCGATAACGATATCCGGATTTGCGGCATTTTCGATGACCGTGACGACAAGCGGTCACCTCCCGTCATCGCCGGATATCCAAAACTGGGAACCGTCGTCGAACTTCTGGAATTTGCCCGCGCAGCCCGCATAGACATGCTGATCGTGTCGTTGCCGCTATCGGCAGAAGCGCGGGTGCTTTCGCTGCTGAAGAAATTATGGGTGCTACCGGTTGATATCCGTTTGTCGGCGCATTCCAACCAACTGCGGTTCCGTCCGCGTGCCTATTCCTACATTGGCTCGGTGCCGATGCTCGATATCTTCGACCGCCCGATCAACAACTGGGATTCGGTTGCCAAGCGGACATTTGACATTATTTTCAGCCTTCTCGGACTGTTGGCACTGTCACCGGTCATGATCATCACGGCCATCGCCATAAAACTGGAGAGCAAGGGGCCGGTCATCTTTCGCCAGAAACGTCATGGTTTCAACAATGAGATCATTGAAGTGCTGAAGTTCCGCTCCATGTACACCGAACAATGCGACCCGACGGCGCGAGCAGCGGTTGTAAAGGACGATCCCCGGGTAACGCGTGTCGGCCGGTTCATTCGCAAGACCTCGATCGACGAGCTGCCGCAATTCTTCAATTCCTTGAAGGGTGAACTGTCCCTGGTCGGTCCGCGCCCGCATGCGGTAACCGCGCAGTCGCATGAACGACTCTATCACGAGGTCGTCGATGGCTACTTCGCCCGCCACCGCGTCAAGCCCGGCGTCACCGGGTGGGCTCAGATCAACGGATGGCGCGGCGAAATCGACCATGACGACAAGATCCGCAAACGCACCGAATTCGATCTTTACTACATCGAAAACTGGTCGCTTCTGTTCGACCTGAAGATCCTGTTCATGACACCGGTGAAACTGTTGAATACGGAGAATGCCTATTGAGCGTCCTTGCCGGAACGCCACCGCCTGCAGCCGTCAATCGCAAGCGGATCGAAATCCTGGCGGCGGCTGCCGTCGGGATTGGCGTGTTCCTGTCGGGTTTTGTTGTCCGCGAGCCCGCGCCCTACGAACTATACAT
>JAHEGF010000294.1 GCA_024645155.1 Phyllobacteriaceae bacterium
GTTGGAAGCCGTGATTGAGCAATTGCCAAAAGGCGCAACCTTTTTCACTAACAATTCGGCAGGCATCGAACTTGCCGAGGAAATCTGCCGCGCAGTTCCCTGTGCCGAACAGTTGCGTTACGTTTCGACTGGCGGCGAAGCCGACATGTATGCCCTGCGGCTTGCGCGCGCCTTCACTGGACGCGAGAAGATCATAAAGTTCGAGGGTGGCTACCATGGCATGTCTGCGGAGGCCCAGATGAGCCTGGCACCAACACGACTCGTCAATTTTCCCGAAGCGGTTCCCGATTCCGCCGGGATTCCACAAAGCGTATGCGATGCCATGCTGATAGCGCCTTTCAACGATACCGCATCGGCCGAGATGTTGATTAGCGAACACGCTGGCGAGGTCGCAGCCGTTATTGTCGAACCTTTGCAACGGCTAATTCCACCGGCGCCCGGTTTTCTCGAGTCCTTAAGGGTTGCCTGTGACCGGCACGGCATCCTGCTGATCTTTGATGAAATCGTCACCGGTTTCCGTTTCGCCTATGGCGGCGCACAAGAATTTTATGGCGTGGTCCCGGATCTTTGCACGCTAGGCAAGATCATTGGCGGCGGCTTTCCGCTCGCCGCGGTCGCGGGGCGTGCCGACATCATGGCTCATTTCGACAAGACAAAAGTGGGAGACGACGGCTTCCTTATGCAAGTCGGAACCTTGTCGGGCAATCCGCTTGCCGCAGTTGCAGGATTGAAGACACTGGAGGTCCTGCGCCGTCCCGGCGCCTATGAAAAACTTCGCCGGACAGGGCGCAATATTATGGACATGTTGGAGAATGCGCTGGAGGCGCAAGGTGTCGAGCACCAGATCATCGGCGACGAGACGCTATTCGATGTTGTCTTCACCGGAAGACCGGTGTTTGATTACCGCAACATTCTTGGCGCTGATGCGGCTCGCGGTGCTTCCTTCAACAAAGAGCTGAGGCAAATGGGGATCCTCAAGTCGCCGGGTAAGCTTTACCCATCGCTGGCGATCACCGCGGAAGACCTGGACCTGACGAAAGATGCGTTCGCAAACGCGGCAAAGATGCTGATGGTTTAGGCACCGGCGCAAATTGGTCTGCGGATGCGATTTTAATCACTCGTGAAAGGTCCCAGATTGGTCTTCCGCCTCGTGAACGGCAACGCCGAGGTCCGCACAGTGCCTAAAGTTTTTTACCGTTTTCCTGGCCTCCGGTTCCCTCGCGGTTCCCTGTGCGCCCCGCCACGAATTTGAACGAAAATGCACGAAACGCAACGTGCCGGTACAATCAGCTTCCTGAAGTGTCCGACGTCCGAAACTCGGTTTTCGTGCCATTTCGTTCTGGATCATTGCCCAACGCGCTTGCATTTCACATCGCAACTCTGCCCTTGCCAAGGTTAGGGTCGTGAGTTCGAATTTCATCGACCACTCCAATACTTCCGGTTGTAAAACTCAATGTTTCCAGGCCCTTGCGGGGCATCTGGAACAATTCCCGATTGCGGTTCCACGCCTTGGTTGGGGTCCGCGGTTCCATCCCGGTTCCATGCAGACGGAAACCAGTATTTCCGAGGATGGGTAAAGAGTGATCGTCTGGACCAATTCGGCTTTCGGCCCAAAGCCGCCACTTTTGCAGTCTATCCGTTATCCCGATAACGGCCCTTTGCTGCAATGCGGGTGATCGGCCGATTGGACTGCGGCCATGCGGATCTACAAGACACTCATTTGGGACCCGGGAATTTGGGCTGAAAGCAGACTTTTGAGGCGTATTTTCACCCAGCATGTTATGAGGCGCCATCGCCGACGAGTGCGGTGGCTGCGCCGGCATAGCTTTGCCGTTCATTATTGACGGATCCCCGCTTCAATGCTTTCCTGACTGAGTGATCAGTCAGGATTGCACATAATTATAATACAAGAGAAAATCTGATTTGCACGGGGAGGATTGTTTGAACGCAGATGTCATGAAACCATCTGTTTCCGGACGGGAAAAGGCCGCGACGGCGCGCTGTGCTACGCACATCAACGGTGCTCGAGGCAAGATGCTCGATCATTTACTCGACAAAGATGAGCAACCATCAATGGAAGTCCTGGTCGAAGCTCATTTCCGTCGAACAATCGAAACCGGTCATGAACCGGCAGAAACTGGTGCCGACTTCTCTCGCATCCTGGTTTCACTCGCCAACTCGCATGAATAGCGCGATCAGGCGCTGTCCGAGCGTTACTACGATCCGATTGCGCGGCGCTTCATATCCGCATTTTGCAAGATCGAACCTCGCCTTTCGCACAAATCCGCAACCTGGGCATACATGTTCTCCATCGGTGTGGGCATGACCGTGATGGCGCAAACCGGCCGATCGGCGAAGCTGTCCGGCGGACAATTCGATGACAGCGATGTGGAAACAATGCTAACCGAGATCGTCGACCATATCTGCGGCGGTATCCGGGCCATGGCCGCATGGAACAGCGGGCCCGCAATGTAATCAACGAGAATCAAACGCAATATCTTTAGCAGGGAGGAAACCATGAAGACGAAACTTGCACGATTTGGCCTTTTCACGGCCTTGACGTTGAGCGCTGCCATTTTGGCCCAGGGCCCGGCGCAGGCAGATGATATCAGTTCCACCTTTGTTGCCGGGCACCCGCCGGTCTTTCGCTGGGTCAAGATGGTGCCGGAAGTATTCGTTCCCACGGTACAAAAGGAACTCGAGGGATCAGGCCACTCAATCAGTGTCGACCTGCAAGCCGGGGGATCAGTTGCAAAGGTGGGCGAGGAACTGGAAGCCGTCGGTGAAGGATTGGCTGAAATGGGTACGGTGCAGGCGTTGTTTGACCCGGCCAAGCTTGCCGTTCAAAACGTCACCTACTACACGCCGTTCGTATCGTCCGACGTCAATCAGATCTCGGACATGATGGACAGGCTGCAGAAGGAAGACCCACGCCTTTATCAAGCCTATACTGATAACAATATCGTCTATCTGGGCGGCGCAATCGCCATCGACGACTATCTGTTGATGACAAATTTCCCGGTAAATTCACTGGATGATCTGAAGGGCCGGAAAATCGCCGCGCCGGGTGCAGCCATAAACTGGCTGTCGGGCACTGGCGCCGTGGGCGTTTCCGGCAATCTGACGACCTATTACAATGAGCTGAAAACCGGGGTTTACGACGGCGTTATCGTGTTCGCATCCGCTGCAGTACCCGGCAAGCTCTACGAGGTGGCGCCTCATGTCACGCGTATGGGGCTAGGAGCCCAGTTTGCTGGTGTGATCGGAGCCAACAAGGATTGGTACGACGGCTTGCCGGACGAAGTGAAGATGGCGCTTCACAAGGGTGCTGATGCAGCACGTGACTGGTACAATTCCGATCTGACCACGTTTGCTGCCAAGGCGCTGGAGATCATGGCGGCCAACGGCGCGACAGTCGTTGAGGCACCGCAGGAAATGCGTGAGGCATGGGCAAAAGGCATGGATAATGCCGCCAAGACCTGGGCAGCCGATCTCGACTCCAAGGGTATCAAGGGCTCCGAGGTGCTATCCCTCTATATGGATGAAATGCGCAAGGCCGGTGCCACGCCATTGCGTGACTGGGACAAGGAATAGCCGACGGTGCCTGAACCGAAGGCAGTAAAACCGGCCGGCAGTTTTTGGGATGACGTATTGACGGTGCTTGACCGTGTGACTGTGGTTTTCAACGTCGCGGGAACAGCGCTCATTGTCTGCCTGATGCTTCTGATCGGAGCAGATGTCTTTGGCAGGCAGGCCTTCAATGCGCCGGTGGCGGGGGTACCTGAAATGGTATCCCTGTCCATTGTGGCCATCGTATTTCTTCAGGTGCCGCAGGCATTGCGATCGGGACGATTCACCCGGTCGGATGCATTGCTCAACCAGGTCTGGAAAACACGCCCGAGCATTGCCCGGATTATGGAGCTTGTTTTCGATGCGATTTCGATCCTGGTCCTGCTTGCGCTTCTCTATGCAGTCTGGCCGCTTTTCGTAAAGGACTGGCAGCGGGACACGTTTATCGGGGCAGTCGGCGATTTCACCGCCCCGGTATGGCCGGTAAAATTCGTGATGGTCATCGGCACTATCTTGCTGATCGCGCAATTTTCGGCGCGGCTGTTCAAATTCGTGACTGGCAGGGAAAGCGGGTCGGGTTCGTGACGTCT
>JAHEGF010000065.1 GCA_024645155.1 Phyllobacteriaceae bacterium
TGTCGGGAAAGACCTCGTGTTTGATTTCAAGCATCAAATGGGTGTTGCCGCCAAATCGGGCGACCAGCTCTGAAAGGGCAGGGATGTCGGGGATTTCCTTGCGAAGGTCGTCGAATGTGATCCCGGCGATGGTTATAGGTTTGCCGAATACGCGCATCGCGTCAGGGTCATGAATGATCACTGGGACCAGATCTGCGGTCCAGCGAATGTCCGCCTCCAACCCCCAGACACCGGCATCAACGGCAATCTGAAAGGCTTTCATCGAGTTTTCGGGGATTGAATTGCGGTTGTGTTCGCCGCGATGCGACACGATCTTGCATTGCTTCAGAATAGAACGCTCGGGTTTGCGGCGGGGTATGACCGCCATCACCGTGTCGGCTATCGTTGTTGCTATTGATTGCAGCATTCTGTCCGCAAATGGAAAAGCCCAGCGTTTCGGTCCTTATCCCGCCGCCTGCCTGATTGGTTTGGACCCGTCCGCCGCATCATAGACCCGCGGTGCATGGGCGATGAAGCCGCCGCCCAGAACCCGGGCATCGGGCGTATCAGCGGAATAGAGGACGCATGCCTGTCCCGGGGCCACGCCGGTCTCGCCGTCGACGAGGTCGACCCAGGTCTGGCCGCCTTCATGGCGCAATACGGCCGGTCGCGGCGGGCGGGTGGAGCGCACCGTTGCAAAGACATCCATGCCCGCCTTGCCGATCGCCGACAGCGGTTCGTCGCCCAGCCAGTTGATTTCCCTTAGAACGACCTGTGTCGTTTCGAGAGCCTCCTTGGGACCGACAACAACCCGGGCGGTTTCGGCGTCAAGGCGAACGACG
The DNA here is from genome assembly GCA_024645155.1 of Phyllobacteriaceae bacterium. Classification (GTDB taxonomy): domain Bacteria; phylum Pseudomonadota; class Alphaproteobacteria; order Rhizobiales; family Rhizobiaceae; genus JAHEGF01. The sequence continues at coordinate 822 of JAHEGF010000065.1, forward strand.
TAAAGCGGGTCGCCGGTTGCCACGCCGATGCCGCGGCGCTGGCCGATGGTGTAGTGAAGGATACCCTTGTGTTTGCCCAGAACGCGGCCGTCGATATGGACGATTTCGCCTGAAACGGCGGCATTCGGCTTCAGCCTGGTGATGATATCGGAATACTTGCCCTGGGGCACGAAACAGATGTCCTGGCTGTCCTGCTTGCCGGCGACCACCAGCCCCATCTCGTCGGCAATCCTGCGGACTTCGGCCTTCGCGAGGTCTCCCAGCGGGAAGCGGAGGAAATCGATCTGTTCCTGTGTTGTCGCAAACAAGAAATAGCTCTGGTCGCGATCGGTGTCGACCGGACGGAAAAGCGCGCGGTGGTCTCCCATTTGCCGTGAGCGGATATAATGGCCGGTGGCGAGCGCATCGGCACCAAGCTCGCGGGCGGTTGTCAGCAAATCGGCAAACTTGACGGTCTGGTTGCACGAGATGCACGGCACCGGTGTCTCGCCGGCGGCATAGCTTTCGGCAAACGGGTTGATTACGGCTTCCTGGAAGCGGTCTTCGTAATTGAGAACGTAATGCGGGATGCCGAGTGTTTCGGCGACACGGCGTGCGTCGTCGATATCCTGTCCGGCGCAGCACGAACCGGCGCGGTGCGTGGCGCTGCCGTGATCATAGAGTTGCAGCGTGACGCCGACGACATCATAGCCCTCCCTTGCGAGCAGGCCGGCGACGACCGACGAATCGACGCCTCCCGACATCGCGACAACGATGCGGGTCTTTTCAGGCGGATGCGGAAGGTCCAGGCTGTTCATCTTTTCTGCGCTCCTTGCTGCGCTGATACCCTATTTGGCGCTGCCGGACCGCCAGGTCAAGGACTGCGGCACCGGTGGTTCTCATTATAATGCCCGATGCGAAACCTGCTGTGCTTGATAGCGGTAACATTCGATTCAGACAGATTACGGGAACGTTACGACCATCTTAGTCAATTTTTAAAGCTGTGGCTCTATCTTAGCCGATATCAGGTCCTTGAGTTTTTTGTGTAGTGAGTACAATGACCGAATTAGTTAGACCACGCGTGAAGTATGTTATTGGCCCCGACGGTAGTCCGTTGACAATTGCCGATCTGCCGCCGAGCAACACCAGGCGCTGGGTTATCCGCCGCAAGGCAGAAGTGGTAGCCGCCGTTCGCGGTGGTCTGCTCAGCCTTGAAGAAGCCTGCCAGCGGTACAAACTGACTGTCGAAGAATTTCTGAACTGGCAGGCATCGATCGACGAGCATGGGCTCGCCGGATTGAGAACCACACGGATTCAGCAATACCGCCACTGACATAATTCAGCCAGGACTGTTTCCATAACCCCTGATAGTGACCGGCTTTTTGCGCGGAATCCCATTCCGGATTGTGCCAGCGGCCGTCATTTTTTTACCGCCGTGTACCGCGTCAGATCACGATGCGAAAATTTCTCAAGCGCCAGACCAAAGCCCACCTGACCGGTGGCCTGCCAAATATTATTTTGGCAAGCTGACATATCCCGGGGTCCTGTAAAAGGGATGAGGCGCGGGAAACCCGTTCCCGCAATGGCCGGCAGATTGAACCCTGCCCGGCAAAACCGGTAGCGGCCTGACGGCAAACTGTTGCCGCCGGACTAGCCGATCATGGCGCTTTGATCTTCCTGTTGAATGGCAACAGGTGACTTGCCTTCGCGGTCTTCGAGCCTTTCGGCTTTCGACAATTCCGCTTCAGCCTCCGAAAGTGCGTCGGCTGCCGTTTCGCGCTGGGCAACCAGTTCGGCGCGTGACGCATTGAGGTTGTCGCGGCGAACACGGGCCGCCTTTGCAAATGTCGGGTAGGCGAAATGGTTGATGTCGGTTATGCCGCTTTTCTTTTCCTCGATCTCGATTTGCGAATCCAGTTCGGCTGCAATGCGCTCGAATTCGCCCATCATCGTGTCGAGTTGTTCGATTTGCCGGCGTTTTTCGCTTACCTGGAACAGTTTCAGGCGTACGAGGTTATCGCGTGATCTCATTACTCAATACTCCAAACAATCACGGAACTCGAACCGCTTGACGGCCGTTCTGTCCCTGAACGTGTACTCTACTAATACCGGACAACAGCGTTTTGTTTCCCGGCGGTAACCTTTCGTTTACGGGCGTTGTTAATGATATGGCCAAGGACTTAAGGCCCGGTAAAGGAAGACCCGAGAATCGAATAAAAAATGCACGAAAAAGGGATATTTGGAGGCGGTTTTCAAAACACCGCAATTTCATGGCCTGCTGCGGATTTTTCAAATAGATTCAATACGGTCAGGGAAATACCTAATTTGCGTTAAGGGACTTGCTTTTATGAATCAGATTTTGTTAACCATTTGGTGTCAGCCTGCTTCGGAGTTAATCGCGGCTTCGCTTTCGGTTGGTTGACAACCCGATTCGGCGGCGGAAAAGGGGAATAAAGATGCGCGTTTTGCTGATTGAAGACGATAGTGCAACCGCTCAAAGCATCGAATTGATGCTGAAATCGGAGAGTTTTAACGTATATACCACCGATTTAGGTGAAGAAGGTGTCGATCTCGGGAAACTCTACGATTACGACATCATACTGCTCGACCTCAATCTGCCTGACATGTCGGGTTACGAGGTGCTGCGCACATTGCGCCTTTCAAAGGTGAAAACACCGATACTGATTCTCTCCGGCATGGCCGGAATTGAAGACAAGGTCCGCGGCCTTGGTTTCGGTGCCGACGATTACATGACCAAACCGTTTCATAAAGACGAACTGGTCGCGCGTATTCACGCAATCGTCCGGCGTTCGAAAGGCCACGCCCAATCGGTCATCACGACCGGAGACCTTGTTGTCAACCTGGATGCAAAAACCGTTGAAGTCGGCGGCCAGCGCGTTCATCTGACCGGCAAGGAATATCAGATGCTCGAGTTGCTTTCCCTTCGCAAGGGTACAACCCTGACCAAGGAGATGTTTCTCAACCATCTCTATGGCGGAATGGATGAGCCCGAACTGAAAATCATTGACGTATTCATCTGCAAATTACGCAAGAAGCTTGATGCCGCCTCGGGCGGGGAAAACTATATCGAAACGGTCTGGGGCCGCGGATATGTGCTTCGTGAACCGGAAGAAATTCGCGAAAGCGCCTGATTTCGAAAACCACGTGAACTCGTGATCAATCGGGGATCCTCAGCGATCCCCGTTTTGGTATGTGCCAAATCCCGGTTTGAAGCGAACCAGATATTGCCGTTCTGACGCCTGGCGCATGTTTGCCAAGGGCGCAAGGCGGCGCATTATGTCAGGAATTACTTACTCAGTGGACGGCGCACGGGCAGCATCAGGCCGCCTTGTCGAGTTCCCGGAAAGTGTTGATCAGGGATGTGCGGTTGAACGGCTTGAGCAGGAAGCCGGACGCGCCAGCACGTTTTGCACGCATGATCGCAATTACATCCTTCTCGAAGAGATTGACATAAATGCGCGGCATATCCTGCTCGCTTTGCTCGCACAGCTCCTTTACTTTGGCAATGAAATCAAGGTCCGACATGCCGGCCAGGTGATGATCGAGAATGATCGAAGCGGGCATGGCGATCTGGCAGGAATCGAGCGCATCCTGGCCGGTCTCGGCTTCGGCAACCACGATTTCAGGACTGGAAAGGATGCGCTTGGCGACTTTTCGAATAACACTCGAACTGTCAACTATCATCACGCGCTTCATGCTCTTGCTCCAGAATTCCGCTGCCCACAATCTTTTGGGCGATGGCCTTTTTCTAACGCAAAGAGTTGAAAAAGGCGCAAAGAATCATGGTTAAGAACTGGTGACTTCGGCAAAAGCGGCTGTCACGGGCATTTAAGGCACCGGTGTTCTGCCTGATTTCAGGCCGTGCCGAGTGCTCAGCTAGCCGTCAGCGTGACGCGTTCGCCGGTTGCCCTGACGTCGATGGTCATGCCGGCCTCGCGGGCCATAAGCAAGGTGTAGTAGGGCTGCACCGCATGGGCGTCGATCGCCTCTTCGGGCGCTTTTCCCGAATACAGTTCCAGGAATTTGGGCGGGACGCGGACCATCGGTCCGGTCGCGGTTGCGGTAAATATCGGGCGGCCGTCGATTTCCTCGATCTTGATGGCCAGGTTGCCGCCGCGCGGGATGGCGCCATTGGCTATTAATATCAGGTTGAGAAGAAGCTTGACCTTGTGTTTCGGCAGCAGGAGGCGTGGTCCAGCCCAACTGAATTCCGGCTTCTCCTTGCTCATGAATGCCTTTGCCACCGCCTCGGCGTCGCCGGTATCGATCTGCATGCCGGCGGAACCGGCAGCACCAAAGGCAATGCGCGCAAATTGCAATCGCGCAGACGCATTGGCAGCACTCGACCGGATGAGCTGCATCGCATCATCATCCGCCCCACCTTCGTCCAGAAGTTCCAGGCCGTTATTGATGGCACCAACGGGCGATATAATGTCGTGGCAAACCCGGCTGCACAAGAGCGCTGCCAAATCCGGGGCCGATAGCGTGAAGATTTCAGTCATTTGCCGATTGTCCCCCAGGAAGTCAAAATGCCGATTGCCTCCGCGAATCACTCATCGTGATCGCGCTTCATCGATACACAGCGCACTGCAAGGCAGCAAGATGGCGTCAGTTGGAATAGCGCACCCGCCATCATTCGGTCACAACAAGATCACGAATTGACCGTACAAGCTTAACAGAGTCTTAACTGTTATGATCGAATTCTACCGGTCATGTTCCCCATCCGGCCGGAAACGGTCCCGGATTGTCTCCTCGATGGAGGTCGCGATGCCAGATACCAACCCGTTTTTTCGCAAGTCTGCAGGCCGAGCCGCCCTTGTTGCGGCGGTAATTTTTACCATGGCGGCGATATTCCAGCCCGCCGGTGCAAAAGCGAGCGGCCAATACTCTTCCAATGAAATCATTGATGCCGGACACCAGTTCTTTGGCGCAACCTCGAACGGGCTTGCGACACTGGTGGAAAAGATATTTGCCACCTACGGCCTGCCGAACGGATATGTTCTCGGCGAAGAAGGGTCGGGTGCCGTCGTTGGCGGATTGACCTATGGTGAAGGCAACCTGCACACCAAGAATTCGGGAGATCACAATGTCTTCTGGCAGGGACCATCGATCGGATGGGATTTCGGCGGTCAGGGTTCCCGCACCATGATGCTGGTCTACAATCTGGATACGGTGGATTCGCTGTACCGGCGTTATGCCGGTGTTTCAGGGTCGGCCTATGTGGTTGCCGGCCTTGGTTTTCACGTGCTTGCAAACCATCAGATTCTACTGGTTCCGATCAAGACCGGTGTGGGTGCGCGGCTCGGGCTGAATGTCGGTTATCTGAAGCTGACCGCTAAACCGACGTGGAATCCGTTCTGACGGCTTGCAAGAGGGCGGCCTGGACAATGCCGAGATCCTTTGGGTAATTGGGCTAGAAGACTGGCTTGTAATGCCAGCTTGTGGCACAGTTTGGTTTCAACGGCGTTTTTCTCCGGATTCCATCAGTGGTTGCCTCCATCCTGTATTTCCTGCTGGGTTTCTTGACTGCGGTCTTCATCGGATTGGCAGTTGCTCCTGCTGTGTGGCGGCGTGCGGTCGTACTGACCGAAAAACGGATTGATGCAACAGTTCCGATGTCGCTGGAGGAAGTTCGCGCCGAAAAGGATGCACTCCGCGCCGAGAACGCGATGGCGGTCCGGCGGCTGGAGATGGCCAATAGCAAACTTAACGAAAAAGCCGCATCGCTGGAAGCGGATGGCTTTCGCATGCAGGAAAAGATCAAGGCCCTGTCATCTGAAAGGGATGACAAGATTGCCGATATCAAGCAATTGAATTCGCTTCTTGCCGAGGCACATGGCGAACTTGAAGAAAATGCGGAAGACATTGCCGAACTGACAAAGTCACTGGAAACAGCGGAATTGGAAATCGACGCGCGTTCCGTGGAGCTTGTAAAGCTCGGGCAGGACATCTCGGAATCAAACCTGAATATGAGCAATCTCGAGATTGAACTGGCGATGCGCGAAAGCGAACTGGCGCGCCGGGCGGAAGAAATGCGTGCATTGCGTGAGAAACTGCGTGAAGCAGAAAATCGCGGCCGCGAACTGAAATCGGACCTGAAAGTCGCGGTCAGCACGCAGAAGACCAATCAGCAGCGCGCTGGCGAGCTGGAAACCAAACTGGAGAAACTGCTCGCTTCGGAAATCGATCTCGAGGAGAAGCTCACACGCCGCGACGACGATTTGAAACGGCTACGCGCGGAACTGAAGGAGAAGGCACGAGAGGCGACCGGTGCGGCAAGGCAGCTCAAGGCCGAAAGCAAACGTGCCACCAAGCTGGAATCCGATCTGGAACGCTTGAACGAAAAGATGAGCGGGCTGCTGGCAAAAAATGATGATGCCGACGTCAAAAAGGCAGTTGCCCAGCTTTCGGCTGCCAGGGACAAGCTGCAGCGCGAGTTGGCTGGTGCCGCCAGGGAGAATGAAGCCCTGACCCGGAAACTTGCCAGTTCCGGCAAATCTGCAGGCAATGGCAAATCCGGAGATAATACCCGTGAGGACAACAAGGTCCTGCGCGATAAGATAAACGAGATTGCAGCCAAAGTGGTTTATATGACGGCGATGCTTGAGGGTGATGATTCGCCGATCAACGAAGTGCTGGAGGAAACAGCCGGCAGCAAGGCTTCAAAGACCAGCGACAGGGGCAAGGTAATCAGCCTCGCGGAACGGATAAGATCACTCCAGAAAGACGGTGCGGCCAAGTAGAGCTAGCTGCCGCCAAAAGCAGACCAGTATCGGTGCAGCGCGATCGCCGATGTCGCGGCGACGTTCAGGCTGTCAAACTGCTTCGACATGGCAATGCGCAGCGTTCTGGATTTTTCGAGAACCTCACCGGACAGGCCATCGCCCTCGGATCCGAAGATGAATGCGGTTCGCGGTAAAAGTGATGCCGTTTCAATGGTTTCTTCGCCGTTCGGGGTCATCGCGAAAGCCTCAAAGCCAAGGGCGGTCAATTGCCGGACGGCAGCCAGCGGCGCGTCTATCCGCGCAAACGGAACGGTCAATGCAGCACCTACGGAAACGCGGATGGCCTTGCGGTAAAGCGGGTCACAGCATTGCCGGTCGAGAAGGATGGCGCCGGCTTCGAATGCCGCGGCATTGCGAAAAATTCCACCCATGTTGTCGTGATTCGAAATGCCGCTCAAAACCAGCACGACGGCAGTACGGGGAAGGCGGCCGAGAATGTCCTCGGCGGTTTCAGGAGCCTGCTTTTTGCACAGACACATAATGCCACGGTGGACGTGAAATCCGGCGATCGCATCGAACACAACACTGCTTGCGGTATAGATCGGGACCTCATTGGGTACCCGTTCGAGCAGTTCCGACATTCCGGCGCGTTTGTTTTCAAGAATGAGCAGGCTGTCGAGCGCATAGCGCGATTGGGTTACGGCGACCCGCAATACGACCTTGCCTTCGATGACAAAACGGTTCTGACGCCCGACAACGTCGCGTTCACGGATATCGCGAAAGGCCGAAATGCGTTCATCTGCGGGATCGGTGACGGGGATCAGGTTCGCCATGGTGCCTACTGTCGTAGACCAACGGCTCGAAATGATCCATGGCTCCGGATTGCTTCTGCGGCAGAATTTGCGCCGACGCGCCTGCCGGTTGCGTGTTGATCAGCCCGCCTCGGAGAAATAGCTTGTCCCAAGGTTTTTGAACAGTTTCCGGATCCGTTCATCCTTTAGAGAGTAGTAGATGACCTGTCCGTGACGGCGGGTGATGACCAATTCCTGGGCACGCAATTTGGACAAGTGCTGCGACAATGCAGATTGGCTCAAACCAACTTTCTCGGCCAAGGCGCCGACCGATTCTTCCCCGTTCAAAAGGTGGCAAATAATCTGAACCCGTTTCTCGTTGGCCAATGCCAACAGCAACTGCGAAACGGATTCCGAGTTCTTCAGGATTTTGTCCTTAGTCATCGATATTCCCGTGCTTTCAAGACTCTAAGGATAGTGTCATCGTCCCTTCCAAAGACGGAAACACAGTCCGGACCACCCCTCGCCCAGTAATCAACTTGTGACAGTACAACTTTCTAGTAGGTTGACCGATGGAATCAACGACTAAAGTACTAGGTCATAATTTATTGGTTAAAAACAGGTTAATTGTGGCGAAGTCCGCGACAAAATACCTCAACAGTACTCTCCCGGTTCTCGAATCTCATCAACGGGGCGTTGAGAAAAATCCGGGCGCAATTGTCCTGTATTGCGAAATCCATTCCCTCTACATCAATCCCGGTCACCCGCCATTTGCCGCCGGTTCCGTTTAATCTTCGCGCGCAATCACTGACATCTGACTGGTGGCTGGAATTGAGGAGCCTGATAATTGACTCTTCGGCTTTGGAAAGGTCATCAATGGCTGGCGATGAAGCAACAAGGTCATTGGCTGTCAGGTGATAGGCCTTGCCAAATCCGCCGTTGAGTGCGCCGTTGGCCAGTTCGAGGCGATAGTGGCTGAAATCGGTGAAACCCGCATAAAGCTGCGCCTTGGGATTGCGACGCAGATAGCGTTCGGAGACACGGCGGTGGACCGCGCTGTCAGGCGGAACCGGGATTGCCCTGCATGCCAGGGAAATGCGCGGATGGGCCAGCGGATCACCTTTTCCGGGTTCGCCGAGCAGCAGCGAACACCGGTTGTCCTGTTGCAACGCCTTCGTGTGCTGGGAGAGTGTCGAGATCAGCAGAACCGGGGTCCCGTCACTGTCGGTCGCGGTCGCAACGCGGGTGACCGCCGGCGTGGCTGTTGCCGGGTCGAGTACCGCGAGCGCGCCGAACCGGGCGCTCCGGATCAAAGTTTTCGCAAGCCGGATTGCCTCGGCATCGGTTGGTCGGATGGGGCTGATCTTTTTGGCCATTGCGGTTCACCCGGCGGTTCATAAAGTGATTGTTGCTGATCTGGCCAGCGCTTCAATTTCGTCGCTGGACAAGCCGAAATCCGCCAATACGGCACGCGGATCCCGGTCGGCCGCCTGTGGCGCGGCCGCCGCATTGCTTGCGGTCCGCGAAAATCTCGGGGCGGGCGCAGGCCGCTTCATCCCGTTGACCTCGAGATGCGTGCCGCGGTGCAGATTATGCGGATGGCTGGCAGCTTCGGTGAATGTCAAAACAGGCGCAACGCAGGCGTCGCTGTCATTCGTCAGTGCCGCCCACTGGTCGCGGGTCTTTTCCTTCATCCGTTGTTCAATTGCCTTTCGCATTTCCGGCCATGTGCGCTGGTCGTACTGCGTGGCCGCAAACGCAGCGGGCAGTTCGGTCAGGCGTATGAATTCGGCAAAGAACAGCGGTTCCAGGCAGGCGACCGCCACATGGCGGCGATCGCCAGTCTCATAGGTGTCGTAAAACGGTGCGCCTGAATCGAGCAGGTTTGTGCCGCGTTTCTCGTTCCAGAATCCCGATGCCATGAACGCGAAAAACGGAGTGCAGAGCATCGAGGCGCCGTCTATCATTGCCGCATCGACCACTTGGCCCCTGCCGGATTTCGCCCTCTCGAACAATGCCGCCAGTATCCCGGTTATCAGGAACATCGTACCGCCGCCGTAATCGGCGACAAGATTAAGCGGTGGAACCGGCTTGCCGCCTTTTGCGCCGATCGCATGGAGCGCACCGGAATAGGCAAGATAGGTCAGATCGTGTCCGGCGGTATGGGCGAGGGGACCATCCTGGCCAAACCCGGTCATGCGGGCATAGACGAGACCTTCATTTTGCGCGAGGCATTCATCGGGTCCAAGCCCGAGCCGCTCCATGACTCCGGGGCGGAACCCCTCCATGACAACATCCGCCTTTTGTGCAAGGCGCAACAGCAGCGCCTTGCCGGCATCGCTTTTCAGATTGACGGAAAGCAATTTGCGGCCGTGGCGGTCGAGATCGTATTGCGGCTTGACCTTGAGAAATGCATTGCCCGCACCGGCGCGTTCGATGCGCACAACAGTGGCGCCCATCTCGGCGAGCATCAGGCCGGCAAGGGGCACCGGTCCAAGCCCGGCCATCTCGATTATGGTCAGGCCGGCAAGCGGACCGGATTTCGTTATTGCGTCCTGCTTTGCCAATGCCTTTCCCTAGCCTGCAGTTACCGTGGCGCCATGCGGATCGCACCGTCAAGGCGGATGACCTCGCCATTCAACATCTGGTTTTCGACAATGTGAACAGCCAGCGCGGCATATTCCGCCGGATCGCCGAGCCGCGGCGGAAATGGCACCTGACGGCCAAGCGATTCCTGCGCTTCCTCGGGAAGTCCTTTGAGGAGTGGTGTCAAAAACAGGCCGGGGGCAATTGTCATGACACGAATACCGTCTCGGGCAAGATCGCGGGCGACCGGCAGGGTCATGCCGACGATACCGCCTTTGGACGAGGAATAGGCGACCTGGCCAACTTGACCGTCATAGGCGGCAACGGAAGCGGTGTTGATGATGACGCCGCGCTCGCCGCCGTCGAGCGGTTCTTCCTTGGCGCACCGGTCGGCAAACAGGCGGATCATGTTAAATGTTCCGAGCAGATTGACCTCGATAACCTTGCGATAGGTGTCCAACGGGTGCGGGCCATCCTTGCCGACGGTTTTCATGGCGACAGCGATGCCCGCGCAATTGACGAGGATGCGGGGGGCGCCAAGTTTTTCGCCGGTTTCAGCGATTGCGGCTTCGCCGGCCTCTGCACTGGAGACATCGCATTTGACCGCGATGCCGCCGAGATCGGAGGCAACCTTGCTGGCGCCGTCCATGTTGACGTCCAATATGGCAACCCTGGCACCCTTTGCGGCCAGCGCCCGCGCCGTAGCCTCGCCCAACCCCGAGCCGCCGCCGGTTACCATCGCCACCTGTTGTTTGATCTGCATGAATACCCTCTCCGTAGGCCGCGCCGGCGGCACCTGATTGACAACAATTCCTCACCGCTATCTAGCGGCCTTGACCACGGTAAGGCAACAGTTTGTCCCGGCACCCGCGCTTTTGCCGCACCATCAATCAAGCGTGCGGCGGAACCGCAACAGAGCCATTGCGGCAAAGAAGAAGACAAAGAGCCATAATACGACCATTTCGGAACCGATTGCGGCGTGATCAGCGCCCTTGAGCATCACGGCCCGGATAACCCGCAGGAAATGGGTCAGCGGGAACAACTCACCCAGAGTCTGCGCCCAGCCCGGCATCCCGCGAAAAGGGAACATGAAGCCGGACAACAACAGCGACGGCAGGAAATAGAAGAATGTCAGCTGCATTGCCTGCATCTGAGTGCGCGATACGGTCGATATCGTGTAGCCGAGCAGGACAAGTGCGAGGACAAACACAAGTATGCTGCCAAGCAGGAGCGGCAACGAGCCGATAAACGGCACGGAAAACAGAAGTTTTGCAGCCGCGAGCACGACGACAACCTGCACGGCGCCGACCAGCAGATAGGGCAGGACCTTGCCGAGCATGATTTCCATCGGGCTTGCAGGCATGGCAAGCAGGTTTTCCATGGTGCCGCGTTCGGTCTCGCGGGTCAGCGCCATCGACGTCATCATCACCATTGTCATCTGCAGGATGACGCCGAGCAGACCGGGCACGATATTGTATTGTGTGATGCCTTCGGGGTTGTAGCGGCGATGGACAATCACCTCCAGGGCAGAGGCCTGGTCGCGGCGTGCCTGGGCTTCAGCCGACTGTTCGCGCAACAGGGCCTGGGAGGCGACAGTGCTCAATGTCGATATCGCACCGGACGCGACTGACGGATCGGTGGCGTCTGCCTCGATGAGTATCTGCGGGTTATTGCCGCGTGCAACACGGCGGGCAAAGTCTGACGGGATGGTAACGACGAACGACACGGTGCCGTTCTCGATCAGTGCCTCGCCCTCGGCTGCGCTCGCCACGACATGATCGAAACGGTAGTAGCCGGTCATTTCCAGTGCCGACACCATGGCGCGCGAATAGTGGTCCTGACTGGTGGTAACCAGTGCTGCGGGCAGGCCCTTCGGATCATTGTTGATGGCAAAACCGAACAGGATCAGCTGCATCAGTGGCACACCGAGCATCATCGAAAAGGTGACGCGGTCACGGCGCATCTGAATGAGTTCCTTGATGATGATCGCAAACAGCCTGCGGAGTGAGAAAAAGCGGTTCATGACATGTTGTCCGATGACTTGCCCATGAACTGGATGAAGACATCCTCCAGGCTGGTTGTGCCCTCGGTGGCGGTGATACCGGCCGTTTTTGCTATCTCCGCAACGGAAGCCGCGAGCGCCTTGCGGTCGGTTCCGACGACGTGCAGCGACGTGCCGAACGGGGCCACCTGATCGACACCGTCCATGCCCGCCAGGGCAATTGCCGCTTCGGCCAGGTCCTTGCCCTCGAGCACGAATGTCGTCAGCGCTGCATTGTCGATGACTTCGCCAACCGTGCCGCTTGCCAGAAGCTTGCCGTAGGAAATGTAGTGAATGCGATGGCAGCGTTCTGCCTCATCCATGTAATGGGTGGAAACAAGGACAGTCAGGCCGTTTGCAGCGAGATGATGTATTTCGTCCCAGAAATCACGCCGCGCCTTTGGATCGACACCGGCGGTTGGTTCGTCGAGCAACAACAGTTTGGGCTTGTGCATGATGCATGCCGCCAGCGCCAGGCGTTGTTTCCAGCCGCCGGACAGGGTGCCGGCAAGCTGGTTGCGCCGGCTCGACAATCCGAGATCTTCCAGCGTGTCGCGGACATGGGCGCCAACCGGGCTCATGCAATAGAGCCGTGCCACGAATTCGAGATTTTCCTCAATCGTCAGGTCTTCGTAGAAGGAAAAGCGCTGGGTCATGTAACCGACCTCGCGCTTGATCAAATCGCTCTGGCTGCGGATATTGTAACCAAGCACTTCGCCATCACCTTCGTCGGGTGTCAGCAAACCGCACATCACCCGTATCGTGGTGGTTTTTCCAGATCCGTTCGGACCAAGAAATCCGGAGATTTCGCCTCGCGGCACGGTCATCGAGACGTGATCGACGACGGTCTTGTCTCCGAACCGTTTGACCAGGCCATGAACATCGATGACATTCATGGCCGGTCGCCGCCAAGATCCACATCGACGATCTGGCCGGGCTTGAGCGCCCGTGCATCACCGTCCGGTGCCGCCTCGATCAGGTAGACGAGCTTTTGACGGTTCTCCAACGAGTATATGACGGGTGGCGTGAATTCGGGATCGGGGGAAACATAGGTGACCGTCGCTGTCAGACCGCTGCCGCAGCCGTCGCAATGCACATTCAGCGCGGTTCCGGTTGCAACCGTGTCGAGCGCGCGCTCGGGCACATAAAGGCGAAGCTTGACGGCTCCGTCCGGAAGCACCGACAGAACCGGTGCCTGAGGCCCGGCGACCTCGCCTGCATTTCTGATGATA
>JAHEGF010000295.1 GCA_024645155.1 Phyllobacteriaceae bacterium
AAAGCTGCGCCAGATGTCGCCGATGTCTGCGGAGGCGACGGTCATCCGCAACTATATCGATTGGCTGGTATCGATACCTTGGGGCAAGAAATCCCGTGTCAAGCACGACCTGGAATTTGCTGAAGAAGTGCTTGATGCTGATCATTATGGACTGGAAAAGGTCAAGGAGCGGATCGTCGAGTACCTTGCGGTGCAAAGCCGGCAGAACAAGCTGAAAGGCCCGATACTGTGCCTTGTCGGCCCGCCCGGTGTTGGCAAGACGTCTCTTGGCAAATCAATTGCCAAGGCGACCGGACGCGAATTCGTCCGGATGTCTCTTGGCGGTGTGCGTGACGAAGCCGAAATCCGCGGCCATCGCCGCACCTATATCGGCTCGATGCCCGGCAAGGTTATCCAGTCGATGAAGAAGGCAAAGAAATCCAATCCGCTCTTCCTGCTCGATGAAATCGACAAGATGGGCATGGATTTCCGTGGAGATCCGTCGTCAGCACTACTGGAAGTGCTCGATCCCGAGCAAAACAATTCGTTCAACGATCACTATCTCGAGGTCGATTACGATTTGTCGAACGTCATGTTTGTGACCACGGCGAACACCCTGAACATCCCGCCGCCTCTCATGGATCGCATGGAGATCATTCGTATAGCCGGCTACACCGAAGATGAGAAAGTGGAAATTGCCAAACGCCATCTTCTGCCAAAGGCGATTACAAATCACGCTTTGTTGCCGGAGGAATTTTCGGTAACGGAAGGTGCTTTGCGTGAGATCATTCGCACCTATACACGCGAAGCCGGTGTACGAAACTTTGAACGCGAGTTGATGACCCTGGCACGCAAGGCGGTGACCGAAATTCTGCGCAGCAAGAAAAAGTCGATAAAGGTAACTGCCAAAAACATCGACGAATTTCTTGGCGTGCCGCGTTTCCGCTTCGGTGAGATCGAAGGCGAGGATCAGGTTGGCGTTGTTACCGGTCTTGCGTGGACGGAGGTCGGTGGTGAATTGCTGACCATCGAGGGTGTCATGATGCCGGGCAAGGGCAAGATGACCGTTACCGGAAATTTGCGCGAAGTGATGAAGGAATCGATTTCGGCAGCAGCCTCTTACGTGCGTTCCCGGGCGATTGATTTCGGTATCGAACCACCCTTGTTCGACAAGCGTGACATCCATGTGCATGTACCGGAAGGCGCAACGCCCAAGGATGGACCCTCGGCGGGTATTGCTATGGTAACCGCCATCGTCTCGGTGCTGACCGGCATAGCGGTTCGCAAGGACATCGCGATGACCGGTGAAATTACGCTGCGCGGCAGGGTATTGCCGATCGGGGGCCTCAAGGAAAAGTTGCTTGCAGCGCTTCGCGGCGGCATCAAACGGGTTCTCATCCCCGAGGACAATGTCAAGGATCTTGCCGAAATTCCTGACAGCGTGAAAAACGGAATGGAGATCATTCCCGTGGCCCGGATGGGTGAAGTCATTGCCCATGCACTCGTCAGGGAACCGCAGCCGATCAGTTGGACTGAACCGGTAGATGCGCTGCCGCAGGCCGCTTCAGGTGACGAGAAATCCGGTTCTGCAGGCGTCGCTCACTAACGGTTTTTGGCGTTCCGGCACGCTGACAAGAGCAGAATCCCACGAAAAATGTAGAAAAAGGCCGGAATTCCGGCCTTTTTTCTTTGAAATTGCCGGTTCACGCTTGGTGAAACCGGTCAATTTACCTACACTTCGCGCCATACGGGTGAGTCGTTTTGTGGCCCGTTACGAGGAGGGACGGATGTCCCACTACCATGAGGGATTGAAAACATGAACAAGAACGAACTCATTGCTGCGGTCGCCGATCGTGCCAATATGACTAAAACTGATGCGCAGGCTTCGGTCGAAGCGGTCCTTGACACGATCACCGCTGAGTTGAAGAGGGGCGGCGACGTACGTCTCGTTGGCTTTGGAAATTTTTCCTCCGCCCATCGCGCGGCTTCTGTTGGCCGCAATCCGTCGACTGGTGCCCCAGTCAACATCCCGGCACGGAATGTTCCCAAATTCTCTGCGGGCAAGGGCCTCAAGGACGCGCTTAACTGATCGGGGAAACATCCTGAACAGTTTGATTGCAAGCCGGGTTCGCCCGGCTTGTTTCGTTTTCGGGGACTGGAAGCCTCTCAGGAAGGGACAGGACTGCGATCTGGACCGGTTCACGCATGCCATCGATTTCGGTTTTGCGCAGGTCAGCTTCGAGCAGCCCTTCGTATCCCTGCATACGCGCCAAAGACCAAGTGCCGGCATCGGCAATGCACGAGCTGGAAAGGACCTTGTTGTGCTTTTCGATCTTTGCGGACAGGTTCACAGCGGGCCCAATAACCGTCATTTCGAGCCGGTCGCCCCTACCGACCGCGCCCCAGTTGACCATACCTGACGCAAGTCCGATCCCGATCCGCAACTCCCCGGCTGCCGCGATGTCCGGTTCCTCCTCAGCCCATAGCCGCGCATCAAGCAATATCGCTTCGGCGGTGCGCATCGCATCCGCGGCATAGGTTTCACTGGCTCCACCAATGCCGAACGCGGTCATGATGCCATCACCCATGAACTTGTCGACGATGCCGTGATGTTCGGAGACAACCGAGATGACCCGGCCTTGGTAGGCCGACAGCGCCCGCATTACGGAATCGGCATCCAGTCGTTCGGCCAGAACCGTAAACCCGCGAATGTCGACATTGAGAATCGTCGCAGGCCATTTCTCGCCCTGACCGGCCGTCAGCCGTCTATCGGAAGAGCGGATATTTCTGGCAACCGAAGAGTCGAAAAACCGTGAGAATTCGTCTGCAGCAGATTGTTCGGTGATGGCTGTGACCAGGAGATTGTTGGTCCCGTTCATGGCAAGCGCCAGAACCGCGGTGACAAAAAGGATGGAAATGAGTTTGTCGACTTCGGCACCGATCAGTATCGAGTTGGATGTCAGATAGGCAACATAGGACCGGGTCAGCATGTTGTCGCCCGGGTCTATCCGTATCACATACATCATGACCACCGCCCAGCCGGCAATAGCAACAAAGCCGGCCGCAATGACGAATTTTGGATGAAAACGCAACGCCCTGATTGCGATAAAGATAAAGACATAAAGCAGCGCGGGAGCCTTCAGTATGAACGAAGCAGGCTGCTCATACTGGATATGAAAGCTGACCATCAGGCCATAGAGCAGCCCGAAATCGAACAGGATCGAAACATAGCCGGACCAATCCGGCGGTTCGCGTAACGTGCCCCACACCAAACCGATGACCGACAAGGTCAAATAGGCGCCAAGCACATACGGAGCCGGAGCAAAGCTCCCTTCAGGATACGTCTTGGGCGAAATGGTATAAATGAAACAGAACATTAGAATGATCGCCAGCTGGATGCCGCGAAGAAGCAATTCGTTTCCCCACTCGCGTTTTGCAATGCGTTCCTGCACCGCCGGCGGCAGCTCCGACATTTCGGGGCTTTTGAGAAAGTTCTGCCTGATATAGTCAAACACCGGAAGCGCCTTGCCGAATATTGATGGTGTGTCGTGCGCAATCTATCACACGTGCCGTTCACGGTGTTTCAAATCATCACGGTGGTTCCGTGATCAAACGCCGGCACACCATTGCCCCCTTGAAATGGCGCAATCCCCGGACCCGGGCGCCGTTGGACAAATTCTGCACGAATTGATTGTGGGATCGCAGTGAACGATTGCGGACGCGCGCCTTCGAATACGTGGCCTTGCGGCTCAACTCCGCATTCTAGCAGAATCCTTGCATTTCAAAGGGTTGAATGGTGGGCGGTGAGAGACTCGAATTCGCACGTTCTTCACTTAAGCTATTGTAAAATAACAATAATAAGCAGTTGCTTATCCACCGTTTTGTAACATTGGAACGGGTGGAAAAATGTGCAATTTTTTTGGCACCTCGCTCATGATACGGGCTTGGTCGCGCGAAGTAACCCTCAAGGTTGGATCTAACGGAGATACTACGAGACCAGCAACGTGGCGCTATGAACTGTAGACATGAATCCTTTTAGCTAAAACCGCTCTACCCATGGTCGGATGGCTAGCTCTTCCGACCATGTGGAACGATCTTGTCTAATGAGAGCGAGATAGTTCGCCGCAATCGCGTCCGGGTCGAGCATCGAATCCGGTTTGTCGGCCGGTTCCGTGCGG
>JAHEGF010000066.1 GCA_024645155.1 Phyllobacteriaceae bacterium
CATATCGACGGGGTTGTTTGGCACCTCGATGTCGACTCATCGCATCCTGGGGCTGGAGCAGGTCCCAAGGGTATGGCTGTTCGCCATTTAAAGCGGTACGTGAGTTGGGTTCAGAACGTCGTGAGACAGTTCGGTCCCTATCTGCCGTGGGTGTAGGAATATTGACAGGATCTGTCCCTAGTACGAGAGGACCGGGATGGACGTATCCCTGGTGGACCTGTTGTGGCGCCAGCCGCATAGCAGGGTAGCTAAATACGGAACGGATAACCGCTGAAAGCATCTAAGCGGGAAACCCACCTGAAAACGAGTATTCCCTGAGAGTCGTGGTAGACGACCACGTTGATAGGCCGGGTGTGGAAGTGCAGCAATGCATGGAGCTTACCGGTACTAATAACTCGACAGGCTTAATTGTTCTCATTGCTTGTGTCCGCCGCTAAAATTGCGGCCGGCATTGGCCCAGCTTCTCGAATATACATGCACTTTGCCGACCTGGTGGTTTTGGCGGGGTGGCTGCACCCGATCCCATTCCGAACTCGGCCGTGAAACGCCCCAGCGCTGATGGTACTTCGTCTTAAGACGCGGGAGAGTAGGTCGCTGCCAGGTCTGCCAATTGCATGTATAGCTTCTCGAACTCGATACTGGCCACTGGTACTCTTTCCCGGGGCCGCGCAAGCGGCCTTTTTACTTGGGAACCAGTTGTGCATCAAGGATTGGCGCGGGGTGGAGCAGCCCGGTAGCTCGTCAGGCTCATAACCTGAAGGTCGTAGGTTCAAATCCTACCCCCGCAACCAATTATCTTTATAAAAACAATTATTTACAGACCAGCTTTGCTTTTCAAGCCAGCCCTAGGAAATCTTGTGGCCTAGTCAGTATCGGTGTTGTTGCGGGTTTATGTAAGGTACGCAAAAATACACGGTGCACGGCTGGAAGTTAACGTTTACCGGCGTGACGACAGTCTGAAATGGCAATTTGCCGGTTATCGATGGTTTTTGCAATCCCGACGGTGACATTCAGTTTTTTGGCTGCATTATACCAGTAGTATTCGAAGCAACATGGCCATTGCAGAGTGAAAGCCTCTCCACGAAAGGGGACACGTTTGGTGCGCAGTAATGCCTCTTTGGAATTGGAGTTGGCTACAGTACAATGAATAAAGTTCCCGCTTTGCCTGACAACTTTATAGGACGGACAGCTTTGCTATTTCTGGCGCTGTTTTTGTCTTCAGTTTTCATTGCCTATCCCGGGTGGGCGCAGGATAAGCCGCCGTTATCGCGGTTTAAGGATTGTGATTCGTGCCCGGAAATGGTGGTTCTGCCTGCCGGTGAATACGTCATGGGCGCTACCGGGCATGAAGAAAAAGACATTTTTATCGGTCATGTACCTGCCGAGCATCCGGCGCATAAAGTGTCCATTGGCTACAGTTTTGCAATTGGTCGATTCGAGGTCACGACCGGGGAATTCGATGCCTATGTGCGAGAATTGGGGGTCAAGGTCGGCGGTACATGCGGTATCCGATTGATGGAGAAAGGGCCGTTGGCGCGCAAATTCACCGGTACGCGCCACCCCGACGACGGCAAGGACAACATGGGACCGTTCCACGTGTTTATTACGGACGGTTCCTATGCTCAACCCGGATTGCCGGTAAGTTCGCGCCAGCCGGCCGTTTGCGTTTCACGCCTTGAGATCATGGCCTACCTAGATTGGCTGGGGACCAGGACGGGGCGATCCTATAGACTGCCGAGCGAGGCGGAATGGGAATATGCAGCCCGTGCCGGCACTGCGACCATTGGTTTTTGGGGGGACAATTTCGCTCACGCCTGTAAGTATGCGAACTTCGGCGACAGGAAGTCTGGCTATCAGGCTGGCATGGCCGCGCCCTGCGCAGAATCTGTCTCCCCAGACTGGACAGCCGAAGTAGGTAGCTATGCACCAAATCCATGGGGCCTTTACGACATGGCAGGCAATGTTCAGGAGTTGATTGCGGATTGCTGGCACGACAGCTACGCGGGCGCGCCATCAGACGGATCCGTTTGGTCAGAACCGGAATGTTCGCTGTTCGTCGCACGTGGTGGCGACTATGAATTGCTGCATATATCCATGCGTGCCTCGGAACGGCTCTTCTATGGTTATGTCCCCGAGGAAAGCGTTGTCGAAGGGAATGGCGCCGGAGACAACGGGCGCAGCAACGTCATGGGATTCAGAGTTGCGGTTTCACTTGACGATAATGCGTGGGATCGGAAGTAGACACTTCGCTTAACGTGTTCTGACGGGTTTCTGCCATTCGCCGCAAAACGAATGTGGTTCCAATGGCGGATTGAAAAGAAGAACGAGGACCGATTGCAGGTCATTGAGATTGACTGCCAAAGTCATGGGCTCTGGTCGTCTTCGTTCAAAGGTCTTACGAAGCGGTAGTAAACCCAGCCACTAATGTTCCAAGAAGCTTGTCTTCGCCGGTTTTCCGATGACGGGCAGCAGGTGCCTTCAGGGACCAATTTTGCGCCGTGAAGGGTTTGACGGTACGAATGCCGCACTGCTAGACAGGGCGGCCGGAAACCGCCGGACGACACGCAACAAATTCCGAATTCTGATATCCATCCGGTCGTGATTCATGCTGCAGCCGTTTGCTCCAGTTGCGGTCCATGCCCAGGCAATTCGTCTAGAAAGGAATATCATGCCCGAGACCATGAAACGCATTGTCCTTGCTGCAAGGCCGAAGGGATCCCCTAAACTGTCCGATTTCCGGCTTGAAACAGCCGATGTGCCCAAACCGGGCGACGGCGAAATTCTCGTTCGCATCATCTGGCTTTCGCTTGATCCCTACATGCGCGGACGCATGGACGACACGAAATCCTACGCAAAGCCGGTTCAGATCGGTGAACCGATGGAAGCGGGATGTGTCGGCGAAGTGATCGAGTCCAGGCATCGCAAATATTCTGCCGGTGACTATGTCGAAGGCCGCTTTGGCTGGCAGACACACGCACTATCCAACGGCGAAGGGGTTCGCAAACTTGATCCTTCCATCGCACCGATATCGACGGCACTGGGTGTATTGGGCATGCCGGGCATCACCGCCTATGTCGGTCTCAACGATCACGGGCGACCGAAGGCCGGAGAAACACTGGTGGTGTCGGCTGCGACCGGTGCCGTCGGGTCACTGGTAGGACAACTCGGCAAGGCACAGGGCCTGCATGTCGTCGGTGTTGCCGGTGGCGAGAAAAAATGCCGCTACGCGGTCGACGAACTCGGCTACGATGCCTGCGTTGACCATCGGGCGGCAACCGACGCGCGGGAATTGCGAAAGCAGCTTGCGGACGCCTGCCCCGATGGCATCGACATCTATTTTGAAAATGTCGGCGGCAAGACACTTGAAGCCGTCATGCCGCTGATGAACGTCCACGGACGCATACCACTGTGCGGCACAATATCCTGGTACAGTGGCAGTGCCGGAGAGGGACCGAACCTCCTGCCAATGGTATGGCGCTCGATACTCGTCAAGCGGCTGAGTGTGCGTGGATTTATCATATTTGATCACTATGACAGGTTTCCCGAATTCCTCAGCGTGGTCTCGGGCCAGATCAAAGACGGCAGTGTCAGATATCGCGAGTCGATATCCGATGGCCTTGAGTCAGCGCCGCAGGCCTTCATCGACCTTCTGGGCGGGCACAATTTCGGCAAGCAGCTAGTTGCGGTTTCCAGCGATCCGACCCGATAGGCTAGGCTTTTGCGCTTTACGGTTGAAAAATTGCCCAAGCCCGAAGCGCAGACGAAATCGGACCGAACATGCGGCCGTCAAACGAATATGCCGCGTTCCTGATCGACCAGTTCGTTGATAAACGCGGCGGCGGTTTGCACATGGCGCAGCGTACGCATGGATTCATGGTAGACCAGCCAATAGGCACGGCGGATCGGTGCGATCGTGTCAACCGCTACGAGATCTTGCAGGCCGCGCGCGATAAAACTGTGCAGGATTCCGATGCCGGAACCGGCGCGCACCGCTTCGATTTGACCCAGCGCCGAGGATATCTGGAATCCGGCTTGCCATCCGGGCCAGAACTCAGCCCCGTAGTCGAGTGACGGGCTTATCGCCAGATCCGGGACGTAACCGACAATCCGATGGTCTGAAAGCTGCCCGGGATTGGCAGGAAGCCCATGTTCATCCGCGTATTTGCGGGAAGCATACAGACGTAACTCATAGTCGACCAGTTTGCCGGCAACCAGACGTCCTTCGCTTGGCCGCTCGACTGTGATGGCTATGTCCGCCTCATGGCGCGACAGGGAAAACGAGCGCGGAACCGGCACCAGTTGCACCGACAGGCCCGGGTGGCGCGCCGTCAGTTTACCGAGACGCGGTGCCAGAAATGCCACTCCGAACCCGTCGGGAGCACCGATGCGCACTGTTCCCTGAACCGAACCGTCGTCATGGGAGACGGCGGCACGGGCTTCGTTCATCTCGCGTTCGATGCGTTCGGCGATTTCCAAAAACCGTTCTCCGGCTTCGGTCAACTCGGATCCGGTGGTCTGGCGATGAAAAAGCTTTGTCGCCATCGCTTCTTCCAGCGCGGAAATGCGCCGCGACACGGTGGCATGATTGAGCCCCAGGCGCCGCGCTGCGCCGAGGATCTGGCCAGCACGGGCAACCGCAAGAAATATGCGCAAATCGTCCCAGTTCATCTAATGCCCCGCCGCTTCATGATGCGTGCTACGTAATAAACACAATTGGAGCATTAAAAACAGCACAACGGTTGCGAATTGTCTGACGTTGCATCAAACCGGGCGAAGAAGGACAATAAGCACGATCAAACAACACCGGACAGGGAGAGCCCCATGGCTGAGATCGGGCATTTTATCGGCGGCAAGCATGTCGCAGGCACAAGCGGGCGGTCCGCAAATGTATTGCAGCCCATGGATGGTACCGTTCAGGCGACAGTTGCTCTTGCAAACGCCGCAGAAGTTCGCGCCGCTGTCGAAAACGCAAAGGCTGCGCAGCCAGGCTGGGCAGCCGCAAACCCGCAAAAGCGCGGCCGTGTGATGATGAAATTCGTCGATCTGCTGCATCGCGACATGGACAAGCTGGCGGAGGCGCTGTCGAGCGAACACGGCAAGACGCTGCCTGACGCCAAGGGTGATGTGATCCGCGGTCTTGAGGTTGTCGAGTACTGCATCGGTGCACCGCAGATGCTCAAAGGTGAATACTCCGACGGTGCCGGTCCCGGTATCGACATGTATTCCATGCGTCAACCGCTTGGAATCAGCGCCGGCATCACGCCTTTCAACTTCCCGGCGATGATCCCGATGTGGCAATTTGCACCGGCAATCGCTTGCGGCAATGCCTTTATCCTGAAACCGTCAGAGCGCGATCCATCCGTACCGATGATGCTTGCCGAACTGATGATAGAAGCGGGCCTTCCCGCGGGAATCCTGAATGTCGTCAATGGCGACAAGGAAGCAGTCGATGCCATTCTTGACGACGAGGACATTGCCTCGGTCGGCTTTGTCGGTTCGACTCCGATCGCTGCTTATATCTATTCGCGCGGTTGTGCCGCCGGAAAACGGGTCCAATGTTTTGGCGGGGCCAAGAACCACATGATCATTATGCCTGATGCTGACATGGATCAGGCGGTCGATGCGCTTGTCGGCGCCGGATATGGCGCGGCAGGCGAGCGCTGCATGGCCATATCGGTTGCGGTTCCGGTTGGCGACGATACTGCGGACCGGCTGATCGCCAAGCTGGCTCCGCGAGTCGAGGCCTTGAAGATCGGTCCCTATGTTGCCGGAGACGATATCGACTTCGGTCCGGTGGTGACCAGGGAAGCCAAGGAAAAGATCCTCGGACTGGTAGACCAGGGCGTCAAGGAAGGTGCAAAGCTGGTTGTCGATGGCCGCGGCTTTACCATGCAGGGTTATGAGGACGGCTTCTTTGTCGGCGCCTGCCTGTTCGACAACGTCACCAAGGACATGGAAATTTACAAGCAGGAGATATTCGGCCCGGTGCTTTCAACCGTTCGTGCCAAAACCTACGAGGAAGCACTTGGTCTGGCGATGGACCACGAATATGGCAACGGAACGGCCATCTTTACACGGGATGGCGATGCAGCTCGCGATTTTGCCAATCGCGTCAATGTGGGCATGGTTGGCGTCAATGTTCCGATCCCGGTTCCGCTTGCCTACCACACATTTGGCGGCTGGAAAAAATCCGTCTTCGGCGATTTGAACCAGCATGGTCCTGACGCTTTCCGATTCTACACGCGGACCAAAACGATCACCTCGCGCTGGCCGTCGGGTATCAAGGATGGCGCGGAGTTTTCCATTCCGACAATGAACTAAACGATCAACTCCCAAGACTGAAAACCGTCCGGCTTGCCGGGCGGTTCTTTTTTGTTCACCTTGGAAGCCATGGCAATTAACGCCGGCCGGCGTTCAAGCGGCCATTCAGGTCAACGACCGGGCGTAACCCTGAAGCAATGCAATCATCCCGGCTGCCTTGTTGGCGGCGCCGACGCTGTCCCTTTCAGCAATGGCATTAATGAGGGCAATGTGGGCCTTTGCTGCTTCCGAAAGGCCGGTTTGCCCGCGGTAGCGATACCAGAAGCGGCGGCTGTGGCTTTGTAGCGGTTGAGCCACGCGAACGGCAAACGGGTTGTCCGAAGCTTCCGCCAGACCTTCGTCGAAATCCTTGTCTGCAGCCAGAAAAGCCAGAACATCGGATCCGGCAACGGCCATCTGCATGTCCGTTGCAGCACCCTTCATCAATGCTATTGCCGCGTCGGTGGCAAAGCGAGCAGCATCCCGCGCCAGTACCTGCTCGATACCAAGTCGCGCCTCCAACACCTTGATCCAGTCCCCCGGTTGGATCGGTGTAATCGAAATGCCCGCCCGGGGACGAATTTCGACCAATCCTTCCCACGATAGCCGCTGCACCGCTTCACGCACCGGCGTGCGGCCGAGTCCAATTGCATCGATCAGTGCCTGCTCTGTCCAGACGGTACCCGGTGCCAGTTCGAGAGTAACAATCCGCTGCTCAATCGCGCGGTAGGCGCGAACGGCAGCCGATTGGGATTGTGTGTTGCCTGCAACCATGTGCGCACGTTTTGTTTTAATCCGGGAACACACTGGATATATCCAATACAGGAGTAGTTGACAACGGCGACCCAATGCAGATATATCACAAATATATCAGATGAGGAGCAGTATGATGTGGTCAGGTGTTTTTCCTGCAGTAACGACCAAATTTACCGAAGATGACGCGCTTGACCATGGGGAGATGGAACGGTGCTTTGCGCTCCAGATGGATGCCGGTTGCGACGGCATCATCGTTTGCGGTTCGCTAGGCGAAGGACCGATGCTGTCCCATGAGGAAAAGCTGGACGTTATGGCAACGGCCATGCGTGCCAGTGGCGGTAAACCTGTACTGCTGACAGTCAATGAGGCTTCGACACGTGACGCTTGTGCCATAGGCAGGCGGGCTGCGAAAGCCGGCGCCGACGGCCTGATGGTTGTTCCAAGCCCGATCTATCACACCAATCACGATGAAACGGTTGCAACGCTTCGGGCTGTCGCCGAAGCGGCGGACCTGCCAGTGATGATTTATTCCAACCGGATTGCCTACCGGGTCGATGTCACCTGTGACATCATGGACGATCTGGCGGGAGATGAACGTTTTGTCGCGATCAAGGAATCCTCCGATGATATCCGCAGATCAACAGAGATCATCAACCGGTTCGGAGACCGGTTTGACCTTTTTACGGGTGTCGACAACCTGGCCTATGAAGCGCTTTGCGTCGGTGCCATCGGTTGGGTGGCGGGACTGGTAACCGCTTTCCCGCGCGAAACCGTAGTCATCTACCAGTTGATGAAGCAGGGACGCCGCGATGAAGCCCTTGCAATCTACCGCTGGTTCCGGCCGTTGCTGGATCTCGATGTATCCACCTATCTTGTCCAGAACATCAAACTGGCAGAAGTCCTGGAAATCGGGACCAATGATCGCGTGCGGATGCCGCGGCTACCACTGAGCGGGCCGCGCCGCGCCGCGGCTGAAAAAGTGGTGATTGATGCCATTGCGTCGCGGCCGACGCTCCCGGCAATATAGCCTGACGGGCAAAAGCCGATGCGCGAAGATCGCGATGTCATTGTCGTTGGAGCCGGGATCATCGGGATATGCATTGCCGCATATCTGTCCGAATCCGGGTGCCGGGTGACGGCGATTGACCGCAGCGGAGTTTGCGAGGAGACCAGCTCCGGCAATGCTGCAGGACTGGCATTTTCCGAAATTCTGCCTTTGGCGCACAAAGGCATGATGCGGCAACTGCCGCGCTGGCTGGCCGATCCGCTCGGACCGTTTTCGATACCGCCTTCATACCTGCCGAAGCTTGTGCCGTGGCTGGCACGTTTTGTTCGTGCCGGCCGGCAAGGAAACCGCTCTGCCAGCCTTGAAGCGCAAACAGCGCTGATGCGTTTGTCGCAAACCGAGTGGATGGCGCTGATGAACCGCAGCGGTACACGCCCGATGCTACGGGAAGATGGCTCGCTGGAACTTTATGAGAGCGAATCCGAATTTTCCGCCGCAAAAACCGGCTGGGATGAACGATCGCGGGCAGGAATAGAATACGACCATGTCAGAGGCGTAGAGTTGGCAGCACTGCAACCTGGGCTGAGCAGCCGGTTTGTTGCCGGAACATTCGTGCCCGGCTGGAAAACGGTCAGCGATCCAAAGGAACTCGGGAAGGCGCTTTGGGCCTATTGCGAGCGGCTCGGAGCCCGGTTCGAACAGGCAGATGTCGTCAATCTGGAAGTTGGAGATGACGCGGTGACCGCGGTCACATCCTCTGGCGAAAGGTTCGGCGGATCGTGCCTGATTGTCGCTGCCGGTGCCTGGTCGCATTTGCTGGCGCAGAAATCAGGCGATGTCATCCCGCTAGAAACAGAACGTGGCTACAATACGACCCTACCGGCCGATGCGTTTGACCTGAAACGGCAACTGACATTCTCTAAACATGGCTTTGTCATTACACCGTTAGAAAACGGTATCCGTGTCGGTGGCGCCGTGGAACTTGGCGGTCTTGAACTTGCGCCCAACTACAAGCGGTCAAAAGCGATGCTGGCAAAGGCATCCCGGTTTCTACCAGGATTGAAAACCGATGGCGGACGCGAGTGGATGGGCTATCGGCCCTCGCTGCCGGATTCATTGCCTGTGATTGGCCGGTCTCGGCTCAATCCCGGCATATTCTATGCCTTTGGACACGGCCATCTCGGGCTTACCCAGGCGGCCGCAACAGGCCGATTGATAAATGACATTGTTTTGCGGCAAACTCTGCCGATTGATATCAATCCCTTCCAACCGCAAAGGTTCGGTTCATTTTGGCGCGCCACAGCTTCTTTTGCATAGACGGCCATACCTGCGGCAATCCGGTCCGGCTGGTTGCAGCAGGCGGCCCGCTGCTCAATGGCGAAAACATGATGGAAAAACGTGCTGATTTCCTGCAGCACCATGACTGGATTCGCACCGCACTGATGTTTGAGCCGCGCGGCCATGACATGATGTCCGGTTCGATCCTCTACCCGCCGACACGACCCGATTGCGACATTGCAATCCTGTTCATCGAGACATCAGGGTGCCTGCCGATGTGCGGCCATGGCACGATCGGAACCGTGACCATGGCGATTGAGGAAGGTCTGGTCACACCCAAGTCACCCGGTATGCTGACGCTCGACACACCGGCCGGAGTAGTGCGCGCGCAATACCGGCAGTCCGGGGATCATGTGGAAGAGGTGCGTATCACCAATGTTGCCTCCTATCTCCATGCCGAAAGGCTTGAGGTGGAGTGCCCTGATCTTGGCAGGCTTGATGTCGATGTCGCCTATGGCGGCAATTTTTACGCAATTATCGAACCTCAAAAAAATTATCGTGACATGGAGGACTTCAGTGTCGGGCAGCTGATATCCTGGAGCCCGGTCATCCGCGAGCGGTTGAACGCCGCACATCGTTTCATTCATCCTGAGAGTCCGGCGATCAGTGGCCTGTCTCACGTGATGTGGACGGGCGCTGCCAAAAAGGCGAATTCGGACGCACGCAATGCCGTTTTCTACGGCGAGAAAGCAATCGACCGGTCGCCATGCGGAACGGGCACGTCTGCCCGGATGGCGCAACTTGTGTCGCGAGGCACTCTGAAACCGGGTGACGGATTTGTCCACGAATCGATCATCGGGTCACAGTTTGATGGCCGGGTTGAAGAGCTGACCACGGTTGGAGACACGCCAGCGATTATCCCGTCTATCGGCGGCTGGGCGCGATTAACGGGCCACAATTCGATATTTGTTGATGACCGCGACCCCTATGCTCACGGGTTTACGGTCGTATAGGAAATGAAAACCGAACAAGGTCGTTTGTCGCTGGCAGAAACCGGTAATCAACAAGAATGGGAGAGCGGCGTGAATTACATTGCTGCAATCATTGCCCGGATAGAATATTATTGCGTAGGCGAAGGTACTACGAAAATATTCGGTCGAAATTGTTTTGCAGGTCCCTGAAATGCGGTAATGTCATGCATCGTGCGTGGGAAACCAGTTGATTTCAACGCGTTTGACGTTAGGAGTAGGACAGCAAAAAAGCAGGCATGAACCTGCGGGTTGCGTCTGTCCCGGGGGGAGCGTTTTCTAAATGGAATATTTTGTCCAGCAGCTTATCAACGGGCTGACGCTGGGATCAATCTACGGCCTGATCGCAATTGGCTACACCATGGTCTACGGGATCATCGGGATGATCAACTTTGCGCATGGCGACATATTCATGGTCGGTTCGTTTATCGCGCTCGCCACGTTCTTGATCCTTACAACTGTGTTCGGCTTTGTCTTCCTGCCGGTGGTTCTGCTCATCGTGCTCATTGTTTCGATGCTGTTTACGTCAGCATGGGGATGGACCGTCGAACGTTTGGCGTACCGGCCGTTACGCGGCTCGTTCCGGCTTGCACCACTGATCACCGCCATCGGCATGTCGATCGTGTTGCAAAACTTCGTCCAGGTGACACAGGGCGCGCGCGTCAAACCGCTGCAACCGGTAATTCCCGGCGGCATGACGATAATGGAAGGCTTTACCGAAAACGGTCCGATTGTCGTTCAACTTTCATACATGCAGATTATCATCATCGGAACGACTGTTGCCCTGATGATCGGCTTTTCCCTCCTTATTTCCCGGACACCGCTTGGCCGCGCGCAACGGGCGTGCGAACAGGACCAGAAAATGGCGTCGCTGCTGGGGGTCAATGTTGATCGTACGATATCGCTGACATTCGTCATGGGTGCGGCACTCGCATCGGTAGCCGGCATCATGTTCCTGCTTCTTTACGGGGTCATCGACTTCTACATCGGGTTCCTTGCGGGCGTGAAAGCGTTTACCGCGGCTGTTCTCGGTGGCATCGGGTCATTGCCCGGCGCAATGCTCGGCGGTCTTCTGATCGGCATGATCGAGGTGTTCTGGTCGGCGTATTTCACGGTTGAATACAAAGATGTGGCAGCGTTTTCCATCCTTGCCATCGTGCTCATCTTTCTCCCGTCAGGATTGCTTGGCAAACCGGAAGTGGAGAAGGTCTGATGGCGACAACTTCAAACGCTGCATTAAACGACCGGACCAGCATGGCGGGCTCCATCAAGGATGCTGCCACAGCGGCCGGGCTTGTAGCCTTGCTGGGATTTTTCTTTCTTGCAATACGCACGGATATCGCACCGGGTGGACTTGAGGTCACAACGCGATGGGGATTGTGGTTTTCTGCTATAGCACTGGTGTTTGCCGGACGGCTGCTGCTCAACATCTTCGTTTTTCGTTCGGACCGGAAACCGGGCAGTTTTTCCATACCGATCTCGCCGGAAACAACTTCGCGTATTGGTAAGGGTCTCGGGTGGGTTCTGCTCACATTCGCCATCATCCTGCCGTTCTTTTTTACCTACGTGTTCCCTGCCAGGGACCGCCAGTATATCGACCTTGCCATCCTGATCATGACGTATGTGATGCTTGGTTGGGGACTGAATATCGTTGTCGGACTGGCCGGACTGCTCGATCTTGGTTATGTCGCTTTCTATGCTGTCGGTGCCTATTCCTTCGCATTGCTGGCGCAGAATTTCGAGTTCATGGGTTTCTGGGTGGCTTTGCCGCTTGCCGGATTGCTGGCAGCTTGCTGGGGCGTAGTTCTCGGGTTTCCGGTTCTCAGGCTGCGTGGTGACTACCTGGCCATCGTGACGCTGGCCTTTGGTGAAATCATTCGTGTGGTCCTGTTGAACTGGTACAGTTTTACCGGTGGACCGGACGGTGTATCGGGAATTCCCAAACCCAGCTTTTTCGGTCTGGAATTCTCCCGCAATGGCGGATTTGCGGAATTTTTCGGTATTCCCTATGATTCCATTCACCGCTTTATCTATCTCTATTATATCATTTTCATACTCGCGATCATTACCAATGTTGTTACGTTGAGGCTGCGGAGGCTGCCGGTCGGACGTGCGTGGGAAGCGTTGAGGGAAGATGAAATCGCCTGCCGATCCCTCGGCATCAACACAACGAATACCAAACTGACCGCATTTGCGATCGGCGCCATGTTTGCCGGATTTGCAGGTTCGTTCTTTGCGACACGGCAGGGGTTCATTTCGCCAGAAAGCTTCACCTTCCTGGAGTCGGCGATTGTCCTTGCAATCGTCGTTCTTGGCGGACTTGGGTCCCAGATCGGTGTTGTCATAGCCTCGGTCGTGATGATCGGCGGCATTGAACTGCTGCGAAACCTGAACTTCCTCAAGGCCGTGTTTGGCGACGATTTCGAGCCTTCCCAATACCGGATGCTTATTTTCGGATTGGCGATGGTTTTGATCATGGTCTGGAAGCCGCGCGGGCTGATCTCGTCGCGCGAGCCGACGGCGGTTCTCAAGGAAAAGAAGAAGATTTCCGGCGATCTCGTCTCGCAGGGTGAGGGGCACTGATGTCTGTGATCAAAGCAAAATCTGCGCCCACCACTGAATCCGGCAACAAATGGGAGGATGATCCCGTCCTGACCGTCGAGCATCTGACGATGCGGTTTGGCGGATTGCTCGCGATCAATGACCTGTCATTTAATGTCGGGCGCGGCGACATCACCGCTTTGATCGGGCCAAATGGCGCCGGCAAAACGACTGTGTTCAACTGCGTGACGGGTTTCTACAAGCCGACCGAAGGCCGTGTCGCAATGCGGCATGGCAAGGGTCTCCAGGCTGACCGCGTTGCCGAAGTGACAAACAGTAACAAGCAGTTTGAGAAATATGACGATGGCGCGGTATTTCTGCTTGAAAGAATGCCGGATTTCGTGATCTCCGATCAGGCAAAGGTGGCCCGAACTTTCCAGAATATCCGGTTGTTTGGCGGAATGACGGCTCTGGAAAACCTGCTGGTCGCCCAGCACAATACGCTGATGGATGCATCCTACCTGACCGTTGGTGGCATTCTGGGATTGCCGCATTACAAGAAAGCGGAACTGGCATCGATCGAAAAGGCGAAATACTGGCTGGATCGCGTCGGACTGACCGAACGGGCGGATGATCCGGCATCAGACCTTCCCTACGGCGATCAGCGCAGGCTGGAAATCGCACGCGCCATGTGTACCGGACCACACCTGTTGTGTCTTGATGAGCCTGCTGCGGGTCTTAATCCGCGGGAATCCAACGAACTGAACAAGTTGCTGGAATCGATCCGGACAGTGGAAAAGACATCGGTTCTGCTGATCGAGCATGACATGGGCGTCGTCATGGAAATTTCGGATCATGTGATCGTGCTCGACTACGGTGTGAAAATCTCGGACGGAAATGCTGAATCCGTTCGTACGGATCCGAAAGTCATTGCCGCCTATCTGGGTGTCGAGGACGAAGAGGAAATCGATGATCCGATTGTGAAAAAAGATCTGAAATCTGTGAAAACCAGGAAATCGGACACCAAAAAGAAGCCGGTACGCAGCAAAGGTGCCAAACCGGCATCGAAAAAACCGGCTGTTGAAACAAAGCCCAAGGCGGCAGCAAAAGGCAAGACCGTCTCCAAAGCGGTGGCGTCGCCCAAGGTCGCGCCGAAGAGTGAAATACGGATCGCAGAT
>JAHEGF010000067.1 GCA_024645155.1 Phyllobacteriaceae bacterium
CAGGAAAAACTCGGCGATAGCCTGGGTATTACTTTCCAGCAGGTTCAGAAATACGAGAAGGGTACCAACCGCGTCGGCGCAAGCCGCCTGCAGGCAATTGCGCGGGTACTCGACGTACCTGTCTCGTTTTTCTTTGAAGATGCGCCGGGCAGCGATCCGGACGGTGGCAAGGGCTTTGGGGAAAACAGTCAAACCCGCTATGTGGTTGATTTCCTGAACAGCTCTGAGGGGCTACAGCTCAACCGGGCATTTGTGAAAATCCCGGATCCGCAGGTACGACGCAAGATTGTTGATCTTGTCAAGACGCTGGCGAGCGACGAAGACTGACAGCTCCTGGCCCGCAGCCGGGCCGGCAATCGGGACTGCTATAGATAACCTGGTCGCAATGAGATGGCGGGGACCATTCCGCTATTCGTTGCAGTTAAGTACTTGCAATTCGCCGGCCAGCACTTGACCGGGCGATGATCGGTATTTACCAAGCGCATCCGACGGCGGCCAATTGGCCGGACATCCCTCCCACCGGCTGATGGACCCTGTAAATGCGCGAAGAATATTCTTTTACCAGCGAATCTGTTTCCGAAGGTCACCCGGACAAGGTCTGTGATCGCATTTCCGACGAGATTGTTGATCTTGTCTATCGCGAGGCCAAGAAAACCGGAATGAACCCATGGAATATACGTGTGGCCTGTGAAACCCTCACGACCACCAACCGAGTCGTTATCGCTGGCGAGGTCCGTGTTCCGGAATCGCTGCTGAAGAAGGACAAAGGCGGTAATATCGTCACTGATGCGAAGAACAACCCGGTCATCAATCCGTCGCGGTTCCGATCCGCCGCCCGCCGCGCAATCCGGTCCATCGGATACGAGCAGGATGGATTTCACTGGAAGACTGCCAAGGTCGATGTCCTGCTTCATGGTCAGTCCGCCGATATTGCCCAGGGCGTCGACAAGGCTGCGGATTCCAATTCCGAAGGTGCCGGCGACCAGGGAATCATGTTTGGCTATGCTTGCCGGGAAACGCCGGAATTGATGCCGGCACCGATTTTCTACAGCCACAAGATACTGGAGTTGCTGGCCGCGGCACGCCACCGCGGTAAAGGGGATGCCGGAACGCTGGGGCCGGATGCAAAGAGCCAGATCACCATTCGTTATGTTGATGGTGCCCCGACCGAAGTGACGCAAATCGTCCTGTCGACGCAGCATCTCGACGAGAGCTGGGATTCGGCAAAGGTGCGCAACGTGGTTGAGCCATTCATACGCGAGGCGCTTGGCGACATGCCTATTGCCGCCGACTGCAAGTGGCACATCAATCCGACTGGCAAGTTTGTCGTCGGTGGTCCCGACGGCGACGCCGGTTTGACTGGGCGCAAGATCATTGTCGATACATATGGCGGGGCAGCGCCCCACGGCGGCGGTGCATTCTCGGGCAAGGATACCACCAAGGTTGACCGTTCCGCTGCTTACGCGGCACGTTATCTGGCAAAAAATGTTGTCGCGGCAAAACTTGCTGACCGGTGCACGATCCAGTTGTCCTACGCCATCGGCGTCGCCCAACCCCTTTCGGTTTTCGTCGATCTGCACGGCACCGGCAAAGTAGGCTGCAAACGTATCGAGGCGGTATTGCGTGAAGTTATGGACTTGTCACCTTCGGGTATCCGCAAGCATCTCGATCTCAACAAGCCAATATACGCGAAAACGGCAGCTTATGGTCACTTCGGCCGCAAGGCCGGGCGCGATGGCTCGTTTTCATGGGAACGCACCGACTTGGTCAAGGCACTCAAGGAAGCTGTGAAAGCCTGACCCGGCAGCGCAGGATTGCAATTCCGCATGGCCCAGCAAAGGCGCAACCGGTCTACTGAAGCGTTTTTCGGCCGCCGTACCGGCAAACCACTGCGGCCGAAACAATCTGCGGCAATGGCGGATCGGCTTCCTGTTCTGAAACTGGACTTCTCAAAGGCCGCCCCAGCCGACCTGACAACGCTTTTTGCAGCGCCGGTCGATAGCGTGACGCTCGAAATCGGATTCGGCAGTGGCGAACACCTCCTGCACCAGATGGCGACACATGAGCAACAAGGTTTTATTGGCGTCGAGCCTTTCGTCAACGGAATGGCCAAATTCGTGACCGCGCTGACCGGACAGGAGAAGAATATCCGGCTCCATGATGACGACGCGACGCAACTTCTCGACTGGTTGCCCGAAAGCTCGGTCGGTTCGGTTGATCTTCTGTATCCAGATCCCTGGCCGAAACAGCGGCATTGGAAACGGCGGTTTGTCAAACCTGCCAACTTGGACCGGTTTGCCCGGGTTCTGGTTCCCGGCGGCCGGTTTCGGTTCGCATCGGACATTGCTCACTACGTAAACTGGACACTGATACACTGCCGCGCCCATTCCGCTTTTGACTGGCTTGCAAGCAGCGCTTCCGATTGGCGCGAACCGTTTGCCGGTTGGCCTGGTACGCGATACGAGGCAAAAGCGCTGCGCGAAGGCAGAACTCCGGCCTATCTTACATTTGTGCGCAACCACGCGCCGTCAAAACTGGGTGAATCTGTTTGCAATGCCCGTCAATAGACCCTATATGGATTTCAAATTCTTGGTCGTTGAGAGCGAGAGTGGGTCCACCCGGTCCCGCTCTTTTTTCTTGATGGCGTACAGCCGGAGTGGAAATGGCGGAGGTTCAGGTCGAAAGCGGACCGGACAGACGGATCGTCGAGGAGACGGGAACGGACAGACGGATCTCGGACCTGATCGAGCCGCTCATGGCGGCGCTGGGTTTTCGTCTTGTCCGGGTCCGCTTGTCCTCACGCGACGACCTGACGCTGCAGGTGATGCTGGAGCGCAATGACGGAACGATGACGGTTGAGGATTGCGAGGAAGCCAGCAGGGCACTGTCACCGTTTCTCGATGTCGAAGACCCGATCGGTAAACCGTATCATCTTGAAGTATCTTCGCCCGGTATTGACCGGCCGCTGGTCCGTCATTCGGATTTTGTCCGGTGGGCAGGCCACACCGTGAAACTGGAAACCGACAGGCTGATCGAAGGCCGGAAACGATTTCGCGGTACGCTTGGTCAAGCCAGTGAAGTCGCATTTAGGCTACGCCGCGAAAATGCAGCCTACGGTGAAGAGCCGGAAATAGAGATACCGTTTGATGCGCTCGTCGACATCAGGCTGGTGTTGACTGATGAACTCATTCGAGACGCTTTGCGCAAGGACAAGCTGGCCCGCAAGGCGGCAACGAAACAAGGACCCGAAACGGACAATAGTCTGGTTACCTGAAATTGCGTCCGCAAGCGGCGGACGCATCGCCTTCGCGAGGGAGAATAAAATGGCAGTAAGTGCAAACAGGTTGGAGCTTCTCCAGATCGCTGACGCGGTCGCACGGGAAAAATCCATCGACAAGGAAATCGTTATTGCGGCCATGGCCGATGCAATCCAGAAGGCGGCGCGCTCGCGTTACGGTCAGGATACCAATATCCGTGCCGACATTGATCCCGGTACCGGGGAAATGAAGCTTCAGCGCCTTTTGGAAGTCGTTGAGACCGTTGAAGAGCCAGCCACCGAGATCGATCTGGAAGCTGCACGTCTTCGCCAGCCAGACGCGCAGATTGGCGACCATGTCGCCGAATTGCTGCCGCCGATGGAATTTGGCCGTATTGCTGCCCAGTCGGCCAAACAGGTTATTGTTCAGAAAGTACGCGAAGCCGAGCGTGACCGCCAGTATGAGGAATACAAGGACCGCATCGGGGAGATCGTCAACGGTACGGTCAAGCGCGTCGAATACGGCAATGTCATTGTCGATCTCGGGCGCGGTGAAGGTATAATCCGCCGCGACGAACTCATTCCGCGTGAATTGTACAAATATGGAGATCGTGTCCGCGCATTTGTCTATGACGTGCGCCGCGAACAACGCGGACCGCAGATTTTCCTTTCGCGCACCCATCCGCAATTCATGGTCAACCTGTTCTCGATGGAAGTGCCGGAAATCTACGACGGCATCATCGAGATCCGGTCGGTGGCACGCGATCCCGGTTCGCGGGCAAAAATCGCTGTCATCTCCAACGATTCATCCATCGATCCGGTCGGCGCCTGCGTTGGTATGCGTGGATCGCGCGTGCAGGCGGTGGTAGGCGAATTGCAGGGAGAGAAAATCGATATCATCCCGTGGTCGCCCGATCCGGCATCATTCATTGTCAACGCATTGCAGCCTGCCGAAGTTGCCAAAGTGGTTCTCGATGAGGATGCGGAGAGAATCGAGGTTGTGGTTCCCGACGAACAACTTTCGCTGGCAATCGGCCGGCGCGGGCAAAATGTCCGTCTGGCCTCGCAGTTGACCGGGTGGGATATCGATATTCTTACCGAAGATGAGGAATCGGCCCGGCGGCAAAAGGAATTCGTGGAGCGTTCGGAACTCTTCATGAATTCCCTCAATGTCGACGAAATGGTTGGCCAGGTCCTCGCTTCGGAAGGCTTTTCCAGCATTGAGGAAGTTGCCTATGTTGAACTGGCCGAGATTGCGTCCATCGAGGGTTTCGATGAGGATACGGCTTCTGAAATCCAGAGCCGGGCGCGCGAGTATCTCGAGCAGCTTGAGGCCGAACATGATGCCAGGCGCAAGGAGCTCGGCGTAGCGGACGAACTCCGCGAAATTCCCAACATGACAACAGCGATGATGGTTGCTGTCGGCGAAGACGGTGTAAAAACCGTCGAGGATTTCGCCGGATATGCCGTCGATGATCTTGTCGGCTGGAAAGAGCGCAAGGATGGCGAGACCGTTTTCTTCAAGGGTGTCCTGAACGATTTTGGTATTACGCGTCCGCAGGCCGAAGAAATGGTGGTTGTCGCCCGCCTCAAGGTTGGCTGGATAAGTGAAGACGACCTTGTTTCCGAAGGAGATAGTGCGGCCGAAGAAGTTGCTGGTGATGCCGCCGGCCAGGATTTGGAGGAGTAGTCGGAGAATTGCCCGAGACGCTGATGAATGAGCGAACCTGTATCGTTACGCGCAGGCCGCAGGACGCTGATGCCCTGCTACGTTTTGTGGCCGGTCCGCAAGGCGTTGTGGTACCCGACCTGAAGCGAAATCTGCCGGGCCGGGGGTGCTGGGTCAGCGCCAATCGTGATATTGTCGGTCAGGCAGCCGGGAAAAACCTGTTCCGCCGCGCTTTGAAATGCGATGTCACGGTCAGCCCTGACTTGGCAGATGAGGTTGATACCCTGCTGGTCCGCTCGGCGCTCGGTGCCCTGGGCCTCGCGCGCAAGGCTGGCAATGTGGTGCTGGGAGCGGCGCAGGTTGAGGCTTCAGTCCGTTCTGGCAAGGCGCTGGCGGTGCTTCACGCATTGGAAGCGGCCAATGACGGGGCACGAAAGATAGCAGGCGCAAGACGTGCGGTTGCATATCTTGACGGTCCGGATATACCGGCTTTCAAGCTGTTTTCCGAGACCGATTTGAGTTTGGCGTTCGGCGGGGCAAATGTGATACATGCTGGTGTACTCGATGGAAATGCGGGTGCAGCGGCGTTCAGGCGCGTGGTTGCGCTTGACCGTTACCGGAGCGGTTCTCCGGAAAAGATTGAACCGGCCGCGGCAAATGCCGTAAAGGATACGGAATGAGCGATACGAAATCTGATGACGACAAAACGCTGAGCGTCGGCACGAAGAAAACGCTGACGTTGAAGCGATCGGGTGTTGAGCAGGGAACCGTGCGGCAGAACTTCTCGCATGGCCGCTCGAAATCTGTTGTCGTAGAAACGAAAAAGCGGCGGTTCTCGCGCCCCGATGAAGCTGCGGCAACGCCCACGGTCACGCTCAAGCCGCGTGCCCAGCCGGCACCCCCTGCCGCCGAAGCACCGGCGGCGCCGCAAACACCGGCGCCACAGGCTGGTGGGGCGGCTGCCGGAGATCTCTCGGGTCAGGAACTCGAAGCGCGCCGCCGGGCGCTGGAAACTGCCAAGGTACGCGAAGTTGAAGACCGCGCTAAGGCCGCTGAGGATGCAAAGCGCCTTGCCGAAGAAGACAAGAAACGCAAGCGTGAACGCGAGAAGCTTACCGCGCAACAGGTTGAGGATGAAGCACGTCTGGCAAAGGAAGCAGTTGAGCGCAAGCGTGCTGAAGATGAAGCACGCGCACGCAGCGCCGACATTCCACCTGAGGACGGTTACGTCAAGGAAAACGAGCGGGGCCGCTCTTCGCCGGCAGCCGTCAAGCGGCCTGCCAAGGATGAAGCCCCACGCCCGGCAAAGCCGCGCGCCGACGATCAGCGCCGCCGCGGCAAGCTGACGTTGACGAAAGCGCTGAGTGGCGACGAAAATCGTGGCCGGTCGCTGTCGTCGATGCGCCGCCGGCAGGAAAAGTTCAAGCGCTCGCAAAACCAGGAGCCGCGCGAAAAAATCCAGCGCGAAGTCGTATTACCCGAGACAATTTCCATTCAGGAACTGGCGCAGCGCATGTCGGAGCGGTCCGTCGAAGTGATCAAGTTCCTGATGAAGGAAGGCCAGATGTTGAAGCCTGGCGATATCATTGATGCCGATACCGCAGAACTGATTGCCTCGGAATTTGGCCACACGGTAAAGCGCGTTTCCGAATCGGATATCGAGGAAGGCTTGTTTGACACTGTTGACGACACTGGAAACCTCAAACCGCGGCCTCCGGTTGTCACTATCATGGGTCACGTCGATCACGGCAAGACATCGCTGCTTGACGCCATTCGCAATGCCAACGTCGTGGCAGGCGAAGCCGGCGGCATTACCCAGCACATCGGTGCCTACCAAATCGAAAAGAACGGCCAGAAGATAACCTTTATCGATACGCCCGGCCACGCCGCGTTTACCGCCATGCGTGCTCGCGGCGCCCAGGCCACGGATATCGCTATCCTTGTTGTTGCTGCCGATGACAGCGTGATGCCCCAGACCATTGAATCGATCAATCACGCCAAGGCGGCCGAGGTTCCGATAATCGTTGCGATCAACAAGATCGACAAGCCGGATGCCGACGCCCAGAAGGTGCGCACCGAATTGCTGCAGCACGAGGTCTTTGTTGAATCCATGGGTGGCGAGGTGCTCGACGTCGAGGTTTCCGCGACCAAGGGCACCAATCTAGACAAGCTGCTGGAAACGATCCTGCTGCAGGCCGAACTGCTTGACCTGAAAGCCAATCCCGACCGCAACGCCGAAGGCACGGTTATTGAAGCCAAACTCGACAAGGGCCGCGGTTCCGTCGCCACCATCCTGATCCAGGCTGGCACATTGCGTCCGGGCGACATCTTGGTTGCAGGCGATGAATGGGGCCGTGTTCGCGCCATTATTGACGACAAGGGTGAGCAACTCGA
The DNA here is from genome assembly GCA_024645155.1 of Phyllobacteriaceae bacterium. Classification (GTDB taxonomy): domain Bacteria; phylum Pseudomonadota; class Alphaproteobacteria; order Rhizobiales; family Rhizobiaceae; genus JAHEGF01. The sequence continues at coordinate 7,320 of JAHEGF010000067.1, forward strand.
TGAGGCAGGTCCGGCCATGCCGGTCGAGGTCCTTGGACTTCAGGGCGCGCCTTTGGCCGGTGATCGTGTGGCCGTGGTCGACAACGATGCCCGCGCCCGCGAAATATCGGAATACCGTCAGCGTTTGTCACGCGAGAAGGCGGTTGCCAGGCAGGCTGGACAACGCGGATCCCTCGAACAGATGATGACCCAGCTTCAAGACAGCGGCCTGAAGGAATTCCCGCTGGTGATCAAGGGCGATGTTCAGGGCTCGGTCGAGGCCATCATCACCGCTTTGGAAAAGCTGGGTACCGAAGAAGTTGCGGCGCGAGTCGTCCATTCGGGTGTCGGAGGCATTACAGAAACGGATATTTCACTTGCCGAGGCCACCGATGCGGCAATCCTTGGCTTCAACGTCCGTGCCAACAAGCAGGCCCGCGATGCCTCGGAAAAAGCCGGTGTCGAGATTCGCTACTACAAGATCATTTATGATCTGGTCGATGACATCAAGGCGGCCATGTCGGGCATGCTATCGCCGGAGCGCCGCGAGACTTTCCTCGGCAATGCCGAAATCCTCGAGGTCTTCAATATCACCAAGACCGGCAAAGTTGCCGGTTGCCGGGTGACTGAAGGCAAGGTAGAGCGCGGCGCTTCCGTGCGCCTTATCCGAGACGATGTCGTAATTCATGAAGGCACACTGAAAACACTGAAGCGTTTCAAGGACGAAGTGTCGGAGGTGCCGGTCGGCCAGGAATGCGGCATGGCATTTGCCAATTATGAGGACATTCGTGCTGGCGACGTTATAGAGGCCTTCCGTGTCGAGGAAGTTGCAAGAACGTTATAGAGCGCCTGCACTGGCAAGTTTGTTGCTTTCGCCGGGCACTGTCCGGCGGCGGATACCGAGACGAGTTGAATGTCCAGATTTGAATCCCCCAAAGGTCCGTCCCAGCGGCAATTACGCGTTGGCGAACAGGTTCGTCATGCGCTCGCCGGGGTCATCCAGCAGGGCGACATTCGTGATCCGGTCCTCGAAGGCGTTGTGCTTTCGGTGTCCGAAGTGCGCATGTCGCCGGATTTAAAAATCGCCACCGCATTTGTAACCGCCCTCGGCGTGGCCGACATGGCGCCGGTCATCAAGGCACTTGCCCATAATGCGAGGTTCATCCGAGGTCGCGTCTCCGGTAGTCTGAAACACATGAAATACATGCCTGAATTCCGGTTTCTTGCAGATACATCCTTTGACAATTTCGACAAGATAGAACGCCTGTTGCGCTCGCCAGAGGTCGCCCGCGACCTTGGTCATGACGGCGACGGGGATAGCTGATGGCCCGGCACCGCAAGAACAGGGGACGCCCGGTATCTGGCTGGGTCATTCTCGACAAGCCGGAGGGTCTGGGATCGACGGAGGCGGTTTCGAAAGTCAAATGGCTGTTTTCTGCCAGCAAGGCAGGCCACGCCGGTACGCTTGATCCGCTGGCATCCGGATTGCTGCCGATCGCGCTTGGCGAAGCAACCAAAACGGTTCCCTATGTGATGGACGGTACGAAGGTTTACCAGTTCACTGTCGCATGGGGTGAGGAAAGAACAACAGATGATCGTGAGGGCGCGGTCGCCAAACACGCTGAAATGCGACCATCGCGCGCCGAAATCGAAGCAATTCTTCCTGGGTACCGCGGATCGATATCGCAGGTTCCGCCGAAATTTTCCGCTATCAAGATTGCCGGCGAACGCGCCTATGACCTTGCCCGTGATGGCGAAATCGTCGAGATACCCGAAAGGTCTGTTGAAATCGACCGCCTCGACCTGGTGGGTATGCCCGATGCCGATCACGCTGAATTCGAGGTCGAGTGCGGCAAAGGGACCTATGTACGCGCCCTGGCCCGCGATTTCGGCCGCGATCTCGGGTGTTTTGGTCATGTTTCGTCGCTGCGGCGTATCGAGGTTCTGCCCTTTGGGGAAGATGATCTCGTAACTCTGGATGCACTTGAGGCGGCTCTGCCGATGGTTGAGCCCGGCGAGGCGCAAAAAACCTGCGAAGTTGAGGATGCCGACCCCCCTGTCAATCGATTCAGGGATATTGACGGATATCTCATTGAAACCGGAGCAGCACTTGAGTGCTTGCCGCATGTGGCGCTGAGCGATGAAGCAGCAACTCGGGTGCGCTTGGGAAACCCGGTCATTTTACGTGGCCGTGATGCGCCCGCCCAAGCCGATGAAGCCTATGTGACCGCGCGCGGAAAGTTGCTGTCGATCGGACGGATTGAAGCTGGGCAATTCAAGCCAAAACGCGTATTTGCAATATAAAGGGTAACGCTGATTTACAGAATGAATGGAAAGACGGATGATCGAGAAACGTGAATTCTACATTGATGGAAAATGGGTAAAACCGGCGGTAGCCAACGATCTTGAAGTAATCGATCCGGCAACCGAAGAGCCTTGTGCCGTAATCTCGCTTGGATCGGGTGCTGATGTTGATCGAGCGGTTGCCGCGGCACGCGCGGCATTCCCCGCCTGGAGCAGAACAGGCGTTGCGGAGCGCAAGGCGCTTCTCGAGAAGCTCCTTGGCATCATGAAAGTGCACAATCAGGACATGGCGGAAGCCATATCGCTGGAGATGGGCGCCCCGATCGATTTGGCGACTTCTGCCCAGGCGGGCAGCGGCCCATGGCATCTACAGGGGTTTCTCAAGGCAATCGATGACTTCAATTGGGAAGAAGACTTCGGCGACAAGGGTGAGCGGATTATTCATGAACCGATCGGTGTTTGCGGGCTTATCACGCCGTGGAACTGGCCGGTCAACCAGATTGCGTTAAAAGTCTTGCCAGCGATTGCGACCGGATGCACATGCGTACTCAAGCCGTCGGAAATTGCACCACTGTCGGCGCTCGTATTTGCCGGGATGATCGATAAGGCGGGATTCCCCGCAGGCGTGTTCAATCTCGTCAATGGTGACGGTGCCGGCGTCGGATCGGCGTTGTCGGCCCATCCGGATATAGACATGATGTCGTTTACCGGTTCGACCCGGGCCGGCATCCTCGTCTCCAAGGCGGCTGCCGATACCGTCAAACGGGTGACGCTCGAACTCGGCGGCAAATCACCGAATATCGTTTTTTCCGATGCCGATCTGCAAAAGGCTATTTCCCGCGGTGTGACACATTGCTTCGAAAATACCGGTCAGTCGTGCAATGCGCCGACGCGCATGCTGGTACAGTCTTCGATCTACGATCAGGCCGTTGATATGGCGGTCAGGGCAGGATCTGACGTCAAGGTCGGCAATCCGCGCGAGCACGGCGACCATATAGGACCGCTGGTCAGCGAAATGCAGTTCGAAAAGGTTCAGGGTCTGATTGGCGCGGCCATTGATGAAGGCGCACGTCTGGTTCTCGGTGGCCCGGGACGTCCGGAAGGTTTCAACCGCGGTTACTTTGTCCGCCCCACGATCTTCGCCGATGTCAGCAATGACATGCGCATCGCCCGCGAGGAGGTGTTTGGTCCGGTTCTGGCAATGATCCCGTTTGATGATGAGGACGAAGCGGTAGAAATCGCCAATGACACGCCCTACGGTCTGGCCGCCTATGTTCAGACAACCGACATCGAGCGCGCCCACCGTGTCGCCCGCCAGTTGCGCGCCGGCATGGTACGCATCAACAGCCGCGGTCTGTCTGCAGGCACACCGTTTGGTGGCTACAAGCAGTCAGGCATCGGCCGCGAGGGTGGCAGGTGGGGCCTGGAAGATTTCGTCGAGACCAAGGTCGTCAGCGGCTGGTAAGATAACCGGCCAGTCTATGCCCGCCAACGTAGCAGGTGCTTTTCGGCTAATCCGATCAGCGCGTTGACAGCAAGGCCCAGAACCGACAGGACAAGTACTCCCGCCACAAGCTGGTCGGTGGCAAACAGTGACCCCGCCATCTGGATAAACGCGCCAATGCCTTTTTCTGCTGCAATCAGCTCGGCGGCTACAATTAGGATGATGCCAATTGCCGCTGTGATCCGCATACCCGACAATATCGCCGGCAGCGCTCCCGGAAAGAGTATCTTCCGCGCGATTTCCCAACGGTTGAGGCCAAATGACTGACCCATGCGGATCAGCGTGCGATCGACATTGTCGATCCCCCCATAGGTGGCGATAACCGTCGGAAAGAAGGTGCCGAACAGGATCAGGCCGACTTTCGAACCTTCACCTATGCCGAACCAGATGATGAACAATGGCAGAAGCGCGATTTTCGGGATCGGGAATATGGCCGCGACCAGTGGTGCCAAGCTTGCCCGCATCACCGAAAAAAGGCCGATTGCAAATCCGGTCGCGATACCAAGGATCGTGCCGAGCACCCATCCGGCACCAAGCCGCGCCAGGCTCGCCGACAGGTGATCCCACAGATTGCCGGATTTCCAAAGGTCATAGAACGCAGTGCCAACTTCGCTGGGCGCCGGCAGGACAAGGTTTGATATGAATCCGGTACGGCTCCCGGTTTCCCAGATGAAAAGCAGTGCCAGGAAAGTGCCAATCGACAGCGCGCGAATTGGCTGGTGCCGGAATCCGCCACCGCGAAATGCGACTTCCCTTAGTGGTCTGTCGTGATCTGTAGGAGCGTCCATGGCCATTTCCTGTCTGGTGTTATCGAGTCAGTTGCCTGTCTGCCTCCCGCGCCTCGTCATGCAGTTGTTGCCACAAATCGGCACGAATGCTGGCAAGTCCCGGTTTCAGGATATCCCGGTTTTCCAGATCGTCCGGAACATCCAGGATTTTGCGGATGCGTCCTGGCCTGCGCGATAAAACCGCGATTCGATGCCCAAGCCTGACCGCCTCTTCGAGGTTGTGCGTAACATAGACCGCGGTGAAACGCTCACGTTGCCACAGATCCACGAGATCTTCCATGAGCAGTTCGCGGGTCTGCGCGTCGAGCGCTGACAACGGTTCATCCATCAGCAGGATTGCCGGTCGTACGGCAAGCGCGCGTGCAATTGCGACACGCTGCTTCATCCCGCCGGAAATCTGGCGCGGATAGGCGTCGCGAAACTCCGACAGGCGTGTTCTTTCAAGAACATCTGCGATCACCGCCTCGCGCCGGGGCACATCGTGAAGATGGCTTTCGAGCGGCAGGCTGACATTGCCGTGAACAGTTCGCCACGGCAGTAGCGCGAAATCCTGGAAAATGAATGTCAGCGGGTTCAGCGAATCCTCCGGCGGCTCGCCGATCTGTATCACGCGCCCGGTTGTCGGACGCTCAAGCCCGCCGATCAGTCGGAGAAGCGTGGACTTGCCGCAACCCGATGGCCCGACAAGGCACAGGATTTCCCCGGCACGGATGTCCAGATTGATATCGTCAAGAACCGCCAGATCGTCGTAACTGTGAGTCAGGGCATCAATTTTGAGTTCCATGACCCACCGTTGTCATCTGCCGGTTTACGACGATCTTAACCTGATGGTCCCGGTCTATTCCATTTCCGCAAAGCTCTTGTCGACCAACGTGTCAATCGTGATCGTACCGGCCACCAGTCCTTCGGCCTTGAACCAGTCGAGTTGGTGCTGGACAGAGGCGAGATTGAGCTTGCCGTTCGGCTGAAGGCGCATCGATCCAGCCTTGATCGGTCCGGCAGCCTTTTCAAAAGGCCGGTCCGTGTAGACATATTTGTGGATCAGCATGGTCATTTCCTCGGTCGCCGCCTCGCCGCCGGTCTTGTCGACCATAGAAGCATTGAAGTCGGCAATGCCTTCCGAATAGGCAGCCATGAAACGCTTCACAAGATCAGGCCTATCGGTGACGTTCGCGGTCGACGTGAATATCGTAGTGACCTGGTAGCCATCGATGTAGTCGGCAATATCGCCAATAATCTTGGCACCGCCTGAACCGTCGAGGCCCTTTGCAATATGCGGCACGATCGACCACGCGTCGATCTGGCCAGATTTCAGCGCTCCAATGATTGCGGGCACTTTCTGCAGTGCTTTCAATTGCATGTCGGCGACCGAAAATCCTTCCTTGCTGGCGATTTGCGAAGCCATGTAGTGAAACGACGATCCCGTTCCGGTTATACCGAAACTGCGGCCCTTAAGGTCCGCCGGGGTTTTCACGCCTGCCTCGAAAGCCGCGTTGGAAACGAGTATCTTCTGGCCGTCGACGCCCTTTTCCTCGGTCAATGCACCGCCAATGATTTTGACTGCGCCCTTTTCGGCCAGGTTGATAAGGGCACCCGATATCGCGGTAACGCCAAAATCGATGTCGCCGGATGCAATCGCAACCGCCATGGGGCCCGCCGCCTGGAAGGTTACCAGTTCCGCATCCAGGTCATGTTTGGCAAACAGATCCTTCTCCTTGGCTACAAAGGCCGCAGCATGTGAGGTCAAACTGAGCACGCCAACCTTGATCTTGTCGGCAGCCAGGACATCGGATGCGGTGATCGATAGGGCGGCCAGGCCCGCAATTGCCGACAGCGCCGTGCGGCGGTTGATTGAAAGGGTCATGTTATACTCCAATGGCAGATTGTTGTTATTGTTTGTCATGCCGAGGATGGCCGAGCGTTTGTCATATTGCAAGCTTCGAACGGGCATCGTGGATTATCCGGTATCGGCGAAAAACATTCGGGTCTAGGACATCAGACCCGGTTGCTAGCGGGCGCCGTTACCGGTATCCGGTTTCTCGCAATCGGAGCATGTCGTTCCGCCCGCTGTACCATTCAACAATTCGGCCGGTGCAGTGATGATCTGGTC
>JAHEGF010000296.1 GCA_024645155.1 Phyllobacteriaceae bacterium
GGAAAAATACTGTCATGCGATACAAAAAGCGGAATATAGTCGCGGCTGTTCAGGCAAACCGGCCAGTACGCGGGAATCCTTTCGGTACGATCTTGCCCGTACCAGCCCGGCTACCGATCCAATCAGCGAGCTCTCCCCGTTCCTTGGTGAAGGTTCGCCCGGCGGAATCTAGCCAGCTTAAACCATCGGCCATTGTGAAAGTCTTGATGTCGCCGACACCACCGTCCTTGTATTTTTGCATACGGACGCCCTTGCCGCGTGTCATTTCCGGCACATCCAACAATGGGAAAATCAGCAATTTCCGCGTCTTTTCGCCAACCACGGCCACATGGTCGCCTTCCACGAAGACGCAATGACTTGCCTCGTCGGGCGCCTTGACATTCATTACCTGCTTGCCCTTGCGTGTATTGGCCACGACCTCCTCCTCGGAAACGACAAATCCGTTTCCCGCATGAGATGCAACCAAAAGCCTGCGATCGGAATCATGGACGAATGCAGCAACAACATCCTGGTCATTTTCCATGTCGACGATGATCCGGACCGGTTCGCCATGGCCACGGCCTCCTGGAAGTCGGTCCACACCGATCGTGTAAAATTTGCCGCCTGTGGTGAATATCAGGATTTTGTTCGTCGTATAGGCCGGGAACGCGTGCTTGAGCTTGTCACCTTCCTTGAAGGTCAGCGATGAGTGATCGCCCAGATGGCCTTTCAGCGCCCTCAACCAGCCTTTTTCCGATAGCACGACAGTGACAGGTTCCTTCTCGATCATTGCCTGCTGGATATCGCCGATATCGTGCTCTGGTGCTTCGCCAAAGGTGGTGCGGCGTTTTCCCAAATCGGTGTCCGGTCCGAAATTGTCGCGGACATTGCGAACTTCCCAGGCAATGGTTTGCCATTGCTTTTCACGGGACTCCAGCAATTCGCTGATCTGCGCCTTTTCGATCGTCAGGGCATCGAATTCCTTGCGGATTTCGAACTCCTCCAATTTGCGCAACGCGCGCAGCCGCATGTTGAGAATTGCCTCTGCCTGATTGTCGGTCAGTTCGAAACGCCGCATCAATTCGGCTTTCGGGTGGTCGTCCTGACGGATGATGCGGATCACCTCGTCGATGTTCAGATATGCGATGAGGTAACCACCGAGTATCTCGAGGCGGTTACCGATTTCATCAAGCCGGTGCTGCGAACGCCGGACCAGAACCTCCTTGCGGTACTCCAGCCATTCACGCAGGACGTCGCGCAACGGCAGTACGTTTGGAACCTTGCCGCGCGACAGGACGTTCATGTTCAAGGAGATGCGGTTTTCCAGTTCGGTCAGCTTAAACAGTGATTCCATCAGCAGTTCGGGATCAACCGACCGGCTCTTGGGAACAAATACGATGCGTATGTCTTCGGCGGATTCGTCGCGGACATCGTCAAGAAGCGGAAGTTTCTTTGCGAGCAGAAGTTCGGCGGTCTTTTCGATCAGCTTCGCCTTTTGCACCTGGTATGGGATTTCTGTCACGATCACTGCCCAGGTACCGCGGCCAAGGTCTTCGCGATGCCAGCGCGCCCGAAGGCGGAATCCACCCCTTCCGGTACGGTAGGCGTCGACTATCGAGGCACGGTCCTCGACGACAATACCACCGGTTGGGAAATCTGGACCGGGTACAAGTTCAGCCAGTTTCTCTACTGTCGCATTGGGGTGTTTGATCAGGTGCAGCGCCGCGTCACAAAGTTCAGCGGCGTTGTGCGGGGGGATGGATGTCGCCATGCCGACGGCAATTCCGGTTGCGCCATTGGCCAGCAAATTGGGGAATGCTCCCGGAAGGACAACTGGTTCGCTGTCCTTTTCGTCATAGGTCGGTTTGAAATCGACGGCGTTTTCCGTAATGCCTTCGAGCAGAAGCGACGCCACTTCCGTCATGCGCGCCTCGGTATAGCGCATTGCAGCCGGGTTATCGCCGTCGATGTTGCCGAAATTGCCCTGACCGTCGATCAGCGGGTAGCGCGCGGAAAAATCCTGTGCGAGCCGCACCAACGCGTCATAGATCGCCTGATCACCATGGGGATGGAATTTACCCATGACGTCGCCAACAATGCGGGCACATTTGGCGAAGCTTTGGCCAGGGTTAAGCCTGAGCAGGCGCATGGCGTAGACAATGCGCCTGTGAACCGGTTTCAGGCCGTCGCGAACATCTGGCAACGCGCGATGCATGATTGTCGAAAGCGCATAGGCGAGGTACCGCTCCTCGAGCGCCTTGCGCAAGTCGATTGCCTCGATTTTGTTGTCTTCGCCATCACTGGGCGGAATCAGGCTTTTACCCATGATGCCGGGTTACTTGTACGTGTGATTCGGAGCAAGGGCACAGGCGGGCCTGCGCTGAGCCAAATTTTCGATGCACCCACTTGTCCACCGGCCCATCTTTCGCGCATGATCAATTTTCGTGCGTGTGTATGAGGGAGTGCCGGCGTGATCAAGGAACCAAGTTTCACGATTGGTATTGAGGAAGAATACCTGCTGGCGGACCGCAATACGCGCGATCTGGTGGCATGCCCGGCGGGGCTGATGGATGATTGTGCGGCAAAACTGGAAGGCCAGGTTAGCCCAGAATTTCTCAAATGCCAGATCGAAGTCGGCACACGGGTGTGCGAGACGGTTGGCGAGGCACGTGCAGACCTCTCGCATTTGCGTGCAACGATAGCGGAAGCGGCAGCAGAATACGGATTGATGCCGCTTGCCGCGTCTGCCCACCCGTTTGCAAATTGGGAAGACCAGAAGTTCACCGACAAGGAACGCTACACCATACTTGCCCATGACATGGCGAATGTGGCGCGGCGCATGTTGATTTGCGGCATGCACATCCATGTCGGCATCGAGGATGACGAGTTGCGCATCGACCTGATGAACCAGTACTCCTACATGTTGCCGCATATCCTGGCGCTGTCGACATCCTCGCCATTTTGGAAAGGGAATGACACCGGCTTGAAAAGTTACCGGCTGACTGTTTTTGACAATTTGCCGCGTACGGGATTGCCGCCTCGTTTTGGCAGCTATTCGGAGTACCGCCGGTCGGTCGACGTTATCAAGAACACCGGTCTGATAGAAGATGCGACGAAGATCTGGTGGGATGTGCGGCCCTCAGACCGGTTTCCGACACTGGAAACCCGCATCTGCGACGTCCCTACCCTGCTTGACGATACGATTGCGATCGCTGCCCTGTCACGTTGCATTTTGCGCATGCTTTTCCGGTTGCGCCGCGAAAACAAACGCTGGCGCATCTACGAAAGTTTTCTGGTCAACGAAAACCGCTGGCGCGCCCAGCGTTATGGCACATCCGAGGGCCTGATCGACTTCGGGCGCGGCGAAGTTGTCGAGTATCCGATACTTTTTGAAGAAATCTGCGAACAAATAGCACCGGATGTCGCCCATTTCGACTGCCAGAAAGAGATCGACGATGCGCGTGCAATTATCGCGCGCGGCACAAGCGCGGATGCCCAACGGGCCGCGTATCAGGAAGCGCTCGAAAAGGGTAAATCCAACCAGGCCGCATTGTTTGCGGCCGTCGATTATATTGCATCACGAACTCTGGAGGGTGTTTGACATGTGTATGATCGCTTTTATCCCGAGGTCACCGTGAATGCCTGTGGTGTTGGTCAGTAATTGCAAAAATCTTGCATTGCAGTCATTGTCCATCATCGGTCCGGCTGTACAAACAACCCCGCCAGTACATCATTTTGAAAGGGACACGACCATGAAGATTCTCAGCAAGCCATTGAATGTTCTGGCCTCTTCGGCAGCACTCATGGCAGTGCTTTGCACACCGGTTGTTGCAGCAGATGCGGACAAGGTGGCAACACGGCTGAAGACACTGCTCGACTCGCAAGGCGTGTCCATCGATTTTGCCGAAGTCGAGGCGAACGGATCGGACATATTGCTGAAGGGCGTCAGTGTAAGTGCTCCGGGCCTGGCTGAACGGATCCAGGTAGGCACCGTCACGTTGGGCGATGTCGAGGATTTCGAAGGCGGATACCGCGTCGGCGTCATGTCATTGCCTGACTATGCATTTTCGCAGGATCCTGCGGCAATCGTTGCCGAAGATCTGACAGTCGAAGGGCTGCGCATTCCG
>JAHEGF010000297.1 GCA_024645155.1 Phyllobacteriaceae bacterium
CCGTCAAGATCGACGACGGTGCCGCCAACCAAAGCTTTCTTTGCGGATGAGTCCGCGGCACCAGCAGTGGCACACAGTAAGGCGCAGAGCAACACAAGCAAACACTTCTGAAAAAGCTTCATGAAGATATCCTTGGGATTGCACGCGCAATCCCGTTCATATTGACCGGCAATATTACTTGCCGAATTCGTAGGTCACACGCACGCCATAGGTCCGGAATGACGGCTCGATGAACATACCTCCTGCGAACGCTTTCTGGTATGCGTTGGTGAAATATTTCTTATCGAACAGGTTCTCCGCATAAGCGACGATTCGGAGATTGTCGCTTGTCGCGCCGATGCGCAGGTTGAAGTAGTCATAACTGGGCACATCCCAGGGGAAACCGGAAAAGATCAACGCCCTGGTCGTCGAATTGATATTGTCCCGGTAAGTGTATTCGAGGCGCGTATAACCGTTCCATTTGTCGCCGATATCGAATCCATACTCGGCATTCGCATTCACCGTCCACTTGGGCGAGTTGGGAACGGTCTCCCCATCCAATATCCGATTCTCACCGTCGATAAGTGCGACGAATTTGTCAAATTTTGCATCCAGGTAACCGATGTTGACATCGACCAGCAGGTTGTCTGTAAACAGTGCCGTGGCGGAGAGTTCAACACCCTTGGAAGTAGCTGAATCCGCGTTGTCGACACCGCCGAACAGGATGAAATCGCCGTTCTCATCCTGCAGGTTTTCCTGGAACGAAACCTGCAAGTCCGTCCAGTCCATATAGAAAAAGGATGCGTTCAGGCGAAGGCGCTGGTCCAGCAGGTCCGCTTTGAAGCCGACCTCATAGTTCCACAATTCCTCCGGATCGTAGGTCTCTTTTTCCTTGATGGGAGCGATCTGAACGCCACCTGACTTGTAACCCTTGGAAATGGTTGCGTAATAGGTCGTGGTGTCGGTGGCCTTGTAGGACATAGCTACCTTCGGTGAGAAATCGTCGAATTTGCCGCTTACAGATAGTATCGTCTCCAGCGCACCGGAGAAGCCTACCGTATCGTCCTGCTTTTTCTCCTCGCTGTAGCGCCCGCCGGCCGAGAGGGTGAGCTTGTCTGTAATGTCATAATCGACCTGTCCAAATACCGCCCAGCTATCCGTGCTTGAGGACGCGTCCTCCGCGTCGATATTGAAACCCGGGGGTAAACCGAAAACGCCCACTTGGCCGACAAACGTACGATTGAACGTGTCTCCTTCGTCCTCGGCGTACAAAGCACCGACGCTCCAGTGCAAGGCACCGTCATTTGTGTTCTGCACACGGAACTCGGTGCTCACGCTCTGTTGCTCAATGTTACGGAACTCGTTGAACCAGTCCCCGCTGCCACCATCGATGTCGCCCTGGAGCCAGAAGTCGGAGTTGATAAAACCGGTAATGCTGGTGAACAGCAGATCATTGTTGTGATAATCGATCCGCACCACGCCGTTACGGAGATTGGTACCAACACTTTGCGGAAAGTTGAAATTGGTTTTGGTCCGATTCTCCGGGAAGAAACCGACACCATCGATAATGGGGTCGGGAACGCCATCACCGGTACGATCCGGGAAACCGTGGCCAATTCCAAACAGCAAGAAGCCGAAGGGCGAGAATACACCCGAGGGCACGCCGTCCCTCATGCCCACGTCCTCTGTCGCATATTGAAACATCACGTCAACGGTCAGGTTTGCCGTGGGCGTCCAGCGCAACGATGACTTGATGTATTCATAGTCTAAATCATTGCCGCCGCCGATCGGATTGATGTTCTTGATATTGCCATCCGATTTTAGGCTCTTGAGGTTGAAGCGCACCGCCAGCGTGTCCTCGACCAGGGGGATATTCACCACGCCCTCCGCATCCAGGGTGTCGTAGCGCGAATAGTCCACCATGACCGAGCCGTGAAAATCGTTGGTGGGTTTTTTGGATGTAATGCTGATGCCGCCGCCGAGTGCGTTTCGGCCGAAGTAAGTGGCTTGAGGGCCGCGCAGGATTTCGATCCGCTCGATGTCCATGATGGGCGGGTTAATGGTGCTCCCCGCCACGCTGAAATCGTCGACATAGAATCCGGTCGTTGAACTGCCTACGAAGCCCAGGAAATTGGTGACACCGCGAATGCTGATCTGCCGGCGCGACCGCGCGCCATTGCTGATGAAGCTCGCATTCGGAGTGCTGGTCAAATATTCACCCACATCACTGAACATGGCCTTTTCGATGGCATCGGCAGTGAATGCCGTAATCGCGATCGGAACATCCTGAAGATTCTGTTCCCTGCGCTGCGCCGTGACGATGATTTCTTCGATGCCGGAAGCAGCCTGTTTTTTCTGCGCCATTACCGTACCCGGTAACATCCCGAGCACAAGCCATACGGGCAAAAGGGCCAATGCCAGCTTGATGAGATTGGGTCGTATGACCCTTGATCGTGGCGATTTTGTGGTTGAGCTAGCTTTCATGTTGATTTTCCTCAGTCTCTATATGTTGAACTGCACGACATTGATAATTGTTACTATCGTTCTTTTTGGCCTTCACTTTGCAAATGCATAAACCGAATCGACGGCATGCTTTTTCCCTGCACCCCTCTTTTTAACTGCTTCTTACCTCACTGCACTCCGGTTGACGCCTCCGCTCCGTCCCCAAAGAGGGAGGCCCTGACCAGAACAGGGGGCAAAGAGCCAACCCGTAAAAGCTGGTCATAAAATACACTGGGCGGAGCGGGTTCACCAAATTTCTCGGCCCAGTCCTCGCGGATGGCCATCAGTTCCTGCATGCCGATCAGATAGCCGAGCACATACGTCGGGTGCACAGTATACATACCAACCTCAAGTTCGGCCGCGTAGCGCTCGAACCTGACTTTGTCGGCCAGAAAATCAACCGCCTCATCGAAACTCATCTGACCGGTGTGAAGACTGACATCCAGAATGACCCTCGCGGCGCGCCAAAGCCGGTTGCGCAATTGGGTCAGCCGGACATCGTCGCCTTTGAGAAATCCCTGTTCGTACATCATTTCTTCTGTGAAGAGCCCCCAACCCTCGGAGAAAATGGGTTCTCGCACAATCTTGCGCAGCAGGCGCGGATTTTCGCGGGTCTTCAGCGCATCTACATGGTGACCGGGGTAAGCTTCATGAACCGCGATGATGGGTATCCATGCGTCGTGGTGGGATCTCAGGCGTTCTGCTTGCTGTTGCGGGGTCATCCAGTCCTCGATCGGCGTCAGCACCAAGCGGCCTTCGAGGTCGCTGCCGAACGGGTCCACCGACTGGAAGGTTCCAAACGGAGATGAGCGGCGCATTGCCGGCGGGGTGTCGACAGTCAGCACCCGCTCCCCATCCGGCAAGGTGACGATCTGATGTTCAATGACAAAAGCCTGGGCCGCATTGATGGCATTCTGATAGGCATCCTTGATGCCGTCCGCCGCAGGATGCTGATCTTTCAGTTTCTCGTACACCTCGCTCCAGTGCCGGCCCGGCTCGATACGCTCGCTCACTTCCTGGGCCAGCGCCTCGGTCTCCTCAAAAGCGCGTTGCCCGCGGGCCAGGATGGATTCGGCGTTCACATCCAGGTGCCATCGGTGCTGCAGGATGTACTCATAGTGTTCCTTGCCGATCGCCCAGCTGCCGGTTGATCTCTGCAGCAAATCGTTCTGTAAAAAAGATTCAAAGTCTTGCAACGCTGCAGCGGCTGCAGCCACCGAGGACTGCAACTCGTTTGCCGCCACGGAGGTCTGTCCGGCCATTGATGTCTCAGCGTTTTTCAGACTGTCAATGGTTCCGCGAGTTTTGAAAATCGCTGCTTCAGTAAACCGCTTCGGCGGATTGCGCAGGTTCTCCTTTGCCATCGCCACACGACCTGGTATTTGCTTCAACAGCGCATTCAATGTTTTGGCCCGCTGCTCGAGCGGCTCAACTGCTTCGGGTTCCAGCAGGCGGCCGATCTGGTTGGCTGGCACATACAGCGAAGCATCGTTTTCCCAAATGCGCCTTCTTTCGGCACTATAGATCTCAGATTCCAACAAGCCGACCAGAAAACGTTGATCGATGCGTTCCTCAAGGCTAAGTTGCGTTGCATCAATGGCGCTGAGTT
>JAHEGF010000298.1 GCA_024645155.1 Phyllobacteriaceae bacterium
AACGGCTGTGAATTAAAACTCAACGATGCCGAACAGCATGTGCCGGACGAATTCCTGCTTTATGTTCCAATGAATGCCACAGCCTATCGCTGCAAGATAAGATGGCGCACTGGAGCCAGAGTTGGCGTGGAATTTTCAGGGACTGAATGCAAGCCCCACTGGCACTATGGTTGATCGTGAATTCCGGCCGGCCCTGGGGCGTCGTGCCAACCTGTGAGGTCGGACCTGCCCTGGTGGCTCCAAAAGGACAGTAGGTACTTGATCGCTACAAGGCTTATCGCAGACCGGAAGTGTCATTCATCCTGATTGAACAGGAACCGTGCGCCGACATACTCTTTGCCGGACCATCTGGTGCGTACCTTGATGGATCGGTCAAACACGTCCGCCTTGATTTCGAACTCATGCGGCAGCCACTTCTTGTTCGGCACGAACAGGCGGACGCCGTCGACTGAAATGTCCTTGATGATTCCGCTGCACAACAACACGCCATTGAAAAGCAGGTCTGCGGGGATGCTGCAGTTTGCGCGCGGTGTTGCCCTCCCTACAATATGGGATCGGTATGTCCCCGGATCGATTTTTTTATCTGCGGTACCCATGGCTGGTCGGTTTTCTCGGCGATTTGCGCTGGCTGCATCGGCTACGAAAAAGAATCATAGACCCAATTCCTGTTCAGAGCCTTAACAACCGCTGCAGTGAGGCGATAGCAAGCAGGTGCTGTTAAGGCATTCATTTCGGGCCGCCTATCAGGTGCCAGGAAACAACAGAAGCGGCATGCACACGGCGTGCGCCGGATAAAATTGAAGCGCGAATAGGCGCTTGCGACTGATCCGAACCGGATCAAACGTCCGCGCAGAAGCTGTGTAAACCATGCCGCATTCGCCGTTTCCATCGTCGGCAGCCATAGCGATCACACAATTGCGCGGGACGCCTGACGTGTGCCAACGTTCACGCCGAACCAGTCAATCCGGGCGGATCAATTGCCAGAGGAACGAGATTGCAATGGATAACGCTGCCACGGCTTTCGCCGCTGCACAGGCATTGGCGATTGCAACCGCCGGGGCAAATATCCGGTCAAATCACTCCGCAGGTATTGAGATTGCAGGTGATTCTTCATGCAAAGCCCATTGCGAAGAGGAAAAAAGCAGTGTTCCAAATAATGCAATATGATCAGCTGCCAGCTCAAGCGCTGGCAGCTAGTAAGATGACCCCGCAGGCAACGATGACAGCTGCGATCAGGCGCAGCTGCCATGGCCGCTCACCAAACCAAAACACGCCGATGAGAGCAGCGATGATGACGCTGGATTCGCGAATGGCGGATACCGTTCCAAGCGTCGTCAGGTTCTTGGCATAGATCGCCAAACCGTAGGCCAGCCCGGAAATCAACCCGCCAGACAATCCAATTGCATAGCGCTTTAACGATACGTCCGACAGTATCTTCCGGCGGTAGAACAGGAACCCGAAACCGGCGATGCTTTCGAGCACAAACAGCCAGCCAATATATCCCAGCGGACTGCCTGAAGCGCGCACGCCCATGCCGTCGGCAATCGAGTAGGCGGCAATGGTGATGCCGGTCAACACAGCGGCGATGACGGCATTTGGCGGTATCTTGCCGTTCCTGCGATCAAGAAACAGCGTCCCGATGCCAAACGAAACGAGCAGAATGCCGGCCCAAGCCACAGGGGGTAGGAACTCGCCGGCGAAGAGCTGGGCGCCAAAGGCGACCATGACGGGGGCTACTCCGCGGGCGATCGGATAGACATGGCTTAGATCGCCAAAACGGTAGGCGAGCAGCAGGAACCCGTAGTAGAAAAAATGGATGCCGGTGGATGCTGCCAGAAATGGCCAGGCTTCGCGGGCAGGGGGCAGATACAGGAACACAACAATCAGGGAAGGGAGGAAATGGCCGAGATTGATCAGTCCCATCGCGAGAACGCGGTCGGACGATCCCTTGATCATCGCGTTCCACAATGCGTGCAACAGGGCAGCTGCAAGCACGAGCATAATCGCAAATGTCGTCGGATCTTCCATTCAGGTGCCCGGTTGCGGCAGGCTGGCGGTTGGGTCGGTCACCGCCCCGTTTCCGCGATGGCGGTCTCGACAATCGACAACGCTGAATCAAGATCTGTCCTGCTGATCGTCATCGGCGGGGAAAGTGTCAGTACGCAGCCTTGCGAAACCTTGAAACTCAAGCCGGCATCCATGCATTTGTAGTAGATCTGCTCGGCAAGCTCCGGTGCCGGCGCGCGCAATGCCTTGTCGGAAACGATCTCTATTCCAAACAGCACCCCGCGGCCGCGCACGTCGCCGGCAATCGGCGAGGTTTTGGCAAATTCCTGCAATCGGCCAATCGCGTAGTCGCCCAACTGCGCCGAGCGCTCTACAAGGCCTTCGTCCTCGATGATGTCGAGTGTTGTGAGCGCAGCGCGCGCGGTTACCGGATTTTTTTCATGGGTGTAATGGCCGATGGCAAAATCGGCGCCGACATTGAGGTCCTCGCGCGCAACGGCTGCGGCAATCGGCAAAACGCCGCCGCCGAGCGCCTTACCGACAACGACAATATCCGGCTCAACATCATCGTGCTGGAAAGAAAAAAATTTGCCGGTTTTGCCGAGCCCTGTCGGAATCTCGTCCAGGATCAGTAACGCATTGTGGCGGTTGCAGGCGTCACGCACCGCCGTCCAGTACCCGGAAGGAGGGACTTGTGGCACGGCGCGCATCGGTTCGGCGATGACCGCGGCAATATCGCCTTCTCGCTCGAGCACGTAATCGACCATTCCTGCACAGGCCAGGCCGCAGACTTCAGGCCCCGCATGATTGTAGGGACAGCGGTAACAGGCAAAGGGTGCAACATGCTCGGCGCCGGGCAGCAGCGGGCCTGCAATATGCGAACGGAAAGTGGCTTCACCGCCGACAGAGGCGGCCCCGAAACCGGCCCCGTGAAAAGCATCCCAAAATGACAGCGTCTTGAAGCGGCCGGTGGCTGCGCGAGCGATCTTGATGGCGACTTCCACTGCGTCGGATCCGCCAGTGGTAAACAACACGCGATTGAGATTGCCGGGAGCAAGCGCAGCCAGCCTTTCGGCCAGTTCCACGGATACTTCGTTGGTAAAGCGCCTTGGCGAAAAGCTCAGTTTGTCGAGCTGGTTTTTTATTGCCGCGATGAGGCGCGGATGACCGTAACCGATGTGATGTACACTGTTGCCGTGAAAATCCATGTAGCGGTGGCCGTCCAGATCCTCAATCCAGATGCCCTCAGCCTTAGCGATCGTATTGATGCACGGGCTTGACAGGCTTTGGTGCAGGAAGGAATCGGAATCACGCTTTAGCAGCGGGCGCGATTTCTCTCCGGTGTTTTTTGCACTCCATTCGGCGCGGGCCTGCGACGTGTTGGATTCGCCTTCGGTATGCCGCATCCCATGATCCCCCGACTTGTTCACGGCACCCTCTGCTAATCCTCCTGCGACGTGCCGCGCGCCTAGCGCGGCCAGGGCAGGGAATAGGTTTTCACATTGGTGAAGAACCTCATGGCTTCGAGCACGCCTTCCTTGACGGCATTTCCGGAATCCTTGATGCCGCCGAAGGGTGACATCTCAATGCGGTAGCCGGGCTGCTCCCAGATATTGACGGTGCCGACATCGAGCCCGTTGATATAGGTGATTGCGCGGTTGAGATCGTTGGTGCAAACGCCTGACGAGAGGCCGAAATCAGTCGAATTGGATATCGCGATTACTTTTTCATCATCATCGGGCACACGGACGATTGGCACGATAGGACCGAATGTCTCCTCCATCACCAGTTCGGAATCATGTGGTACGAAATCCACCGTTATCGGCGGCAGAAGCGCACCCTTGCGCCCGGGATCGTAGAGCACTTTCGCCCCCAGTTTTTCGGCATCATAGACCCGACGCTCGAAGATTTCGGCCGCCTTTGAATGGATGACACAACCAAGCTGGGTTTCGGGGTCCATTGGATCGCCAAAGCGAATAGAACGGGCTTTCTTCTCGATAATCGGCGCCAGCTTGTCGGCAATCGATTCCTGGGCGAGGATACGCTTGACCGCTGTGCAGCGCTGACCGGAATTGCCGGTT
>JAHEGF010000068.1 GCA_024645155.1 Phyllobacteriaceae bacterium
GCTCCGACTCCGTAGGAAATCGCAGCGGTCAGGATGGCAAGCTGACGTATTCCGTCACCGTCAATATTGCGCAACACAGACGGCCCGGTCAGCACGACAAGACCGGCAAAGCCGACCATCACGCCGACGAGCTTGCGCACAGTCAGTTTTTCATTGTCGGAAAAGAAATGTGCCAGGATCAGAGTCGCCATCGGCATGATTCCCATCAGGATTGCAGTCAGTCCAGCATCGACCTCCTGCTCACCCCACGAAATCAGCGTAAACGGCAGGGCATTTCCGAAAAACCCGATAAGCACGATTACCGTGAGGCCCGTGGCACCCGCGCCAAGCCGTTCGCCCATCGCCCTGGAAACCGTAAACAGAAACGCTGCACCGATTGCCAGCCGCAGAACCGTCATTGTCAAAGGCGGGAAGTCGATCAGCGCGAACTTGATCAGCATGAACGACCCGCCCCAGATTGCAGCCAGCGTGCATAGCAGGGCATAATCGGTGGCATCAGGGCGGGACGGTTGTGTCGCAAAGGTCACTTTCTAGACAAGCTCCCGGCCCTTGGCATCAATTGCGTTGGCAACAGCCTCATCGGTCGCTTCGTCGGGAAGCAGCATTTCGTTGTGTGCCTTGCCCGACGGGATCATCGGGAAGCAATTGGCAAGATTGGCCACTTCGCAATCCAGAATCACCGGCTTTTTCACCTCGATCATTTCCGCAATCGCGTCATCGAGCTTGCCTGGCTTGGTACAGCGGATCCCATGCCCACCGTAGGCTTCGGCAAGTTTGACAAAATCCGGCATCGCTTCACTGTAGGAATGCGACAGTCGGTTACCGTGCAGCAATTGCTGCCATTGCCGAACCATGCCCATATAGTGGTTGTTCAGGATGAATATCTTTATCGGCGCGTTGTGCTGAACCGCCGCCGACATTTCCTGGATTGTCATCTGGACCGAGGCGTCACCGGCAATATCGATAACCAGCGCATCGGGATGTGCGATCTGAACCCCGAGCGCGGCCGGCAATCCGTAACCCATCGTCCCCAGCCCGCCCGATGTCATCCACCGGTTTGGCTGTTCGAACCCGTAATATTGCGCAGCCCACATCTGATGCTGGCCGACTTCGGTCGTGATATAGGTGTCACGATCCTTGGTCGCCTCGTAAAGCCGCTGGATGGCGTATTGCGGCATGATGACGTCCTTGTTGGGTTTGTATGCCAGCGAATTGCGCGCCTTCCATTTGCTGATCTGTTCCCACCACGGTTCGAGCCTGGATTTTTCCGCTTTTGCCGATGCCCGCCATAAACGCACCATGTCCTCGAGAACCCGGCCGACATCGCCGATAACCGGCAGGTCGACATGAACATTCTTGTTGATCGAGGAGGGATCGATATCGATGTGTATTTTTTTCGACTTCGGCGAAAATGCATCCGTGCGCCCGGTAATGCGGTCGTCAAAGCGCGCTCCGATGCACACCATGACGTCGCAATCATGCATCGCCATGTTGGCTTCAAAGGTTCCGTGCATGCCGAGCATGCCGATCCAGTTTTTACCCGATGCCGGATAGGCACCAAGCCCCATCAGGGTGGAAGTGACCGGAAAACCCGACAATTCCGCCAGTTCGCGCAACAGGTGGCTCGCTTCCGGCCCCGAATTGACGACGCCGCCACCGGAATAAATAACGGGCCGTTTTGCCTTGGTCATCATCTCCACGGCTTGACGGATCGCGTCCAGATCGCCTTGCATTTGCGGCTGGTAGCTGAGCCGCGGCGCTTCGAGCGGGGGCGTGTAGGTACCGCGTGCAAACTGTATGTCCTTGGGGATATCGACAACGACCGGGCCGGGCCGGCCCGTTGTTGCCACATGAAAGGCCTCGTGAATGATGCGCGACAGGCTGTTGACGTCTTTGACAAGCCAGTTGTGCTTTGTGCAGGGCCGGGTGATCCCCACCGTATCGCACTCCTGGAACCCGTCGGAACCGATCAGGCTGGTCGGGACCTGCCCCGTTATGCAGACCAGCGGAATGGAATCCATCAGTGCGTCCTGTAATGCGGTGACGGCGTTTGTCGCGCCCGGCCCGGAAGTGACCAGCATGACGCCCGCTTTTCCGGTCGAGCGCGCATACCCTTCCGCGGCATGTCCGGCACCCTGCTCATGGCGAACCAGTATATGTTCCACATCTTCCTGCTGGAAAAGCTCGTCATAGATGGGGAGTACGGCGCCACCGGGATATCCGAAGACGTGGCGGACGGACTGGTCCCTCAACGCCTGGATTACCATTTCCGCGCCAGTCATTTCCTGCTTGCCTTGATCATGTTTCGATTTCGTCATCAGTCCCGGTCCACTTCCGAATTCATCCTGGGTATTTGTCGTTTAGTCCCGTTTGCACCAATAAAAAAGGCTCCTTTCGGAGCCTGTCATTGCGCATGGGTGCTTTCGCCAGACGGTTACACCGCCTTGCCCATGCGCATTCCCACCACGATTAGACCAAATGCCTTCATGTCCGGAACGCTATCGGCATTAATTTTTTTCGTCAACAGGCAATATAGCGGGCGCGCCACACCTGGCGAAATCGCGGGCGCGCCACACCTTGCGAAAAACCGCCGGTAACTATCCTTTTATATATCACGTTAACTTTTTTCACCTAAGGATTGGTGCAAGTGGCTAATCCGCGTTTCCCGGGAAACGGAGGGGATAAATTGGGTCAGACATCATTACGTACAGTGGCGGAAGCCGAGCAGGACCGCCGCAAATTCGGCGGCGACGACCTCAACAGGAAAATGGGCCGCGTCGTATCGTGCAACGGTTCGCGCGCTACGGTTTCGGCCAATGCCGATCGCGGTGACACGTCAACAAGTGAATTGTGGACCGTCGGCAAGCTGGTCACCATTTCAATGGGTGAGGGTCGCGTTGTGGCTCTTGTTTACAGTGTTCATGCACCTTCAAATATCTGGTCTGATGAAGTCGACAATCAGGTCCTGATCGAAGTCGAGTTGCTCGGCGAGATCAGAAACAATGCCAATGGGCAACCGGAATTTTCCGCCGGTATTACCGATTATCCCTACATCGGCGCCCTCGTTCATCGTATCCGCTCGGCGGATCTCGCGGCCATTTACGCCCACAAGGGCGAAGAATGTGTCAAGATAGGCACACTGGCTCAGGACAGCAATATTGATGCTTCGGTTTCGATCGACAAGCTTCTGCACCGCCATTTTGCGGTGGTCGGAACGACCGGTGTCGGCAAGTCGACTGCCGTTGCGCTTTTGTTGCAAAAGGCAATCGAGGCGCGTAGCGATCTGAGAATACTCATTCTCGATCCGCACAACGAATTCGCAACTGCCTTTGATGAAAGGGCGCAGGTCATAGAAACCGATACGCTTGACCTGCCGTTCTGGCTTTTCCGGCTCGAGGAACTGGCAGAGGTGTTGTTTCGCGGCCGCACCGGCATCCATGAGGAAGTTGATATTCTCCGGGACCTCATTCCCGAGGCCAAACGTGCGTTTCGCGGCGCCGTTGAAGGTGTTCCGACAGCCCGGATAAGTGATAAGAAATCCGCAATTACCGCCGATACGCCGGTACCCTACCGCATAGCGGACCTGGTAGCTCTGCTTGACGGGCGCATCGGCCAGCTGGACGGCCGCGACGAGAAACCATACCTGCGGTCCCTGAAAACACGCATCATGGCGGCGCTGAATGATCCACGCTACCATTTCATGTTCTCATCGAACACGATCCAGGACAACATCCTGGAAACCATCGGATTGATCTTCCGCATTCCCGACCATGGCAAACCGATTTCGGTATTCCAGCTGGCAGGCATTCCGTCGGAAGTCGTCAACTCGGTCGCCTCGGTTCTGTGCCGCATGGCCTTTGACATCGCATTGTGGGGCGGCGGCAACGTAAATATTCTCGTGGTCTGCGAAGAGGCTCACCGATATGTGCCCGCCGACGAGAAGGCTGGTTTTTACCCGACCCGTCAGGCAATTGCCCGTATCGCAAAGGAAGGCCGCAAATACGGCGTTTCGCTTGGCGTGATCACCCAAAGGCCCGGCGAACTCGATCCAACCATCCTGTCGCAATGTTCGACAGTATTTGCCATGCGCCTGTCCAACGAGCATGACCAGGAAATCATCAAATCTGCGATCCCGGACTCTTCAGTATCGACAACCGGTTTTCTGTCATCGATCGGAAACCGCGAAGCCATAGCATTTGGCGACGCGGTAGCTGTTCCGATGCGCATGAAGTTTTCATCCGTCGACGTACCGCAACTTCCGAAAACAAAGAATCCTGACGCCGTTGATGGCGACACATCGGGCGCCGCAGTTGATATCAAACGGATCGTGCAGCGTATGCGCCAGATCGGGGAAGACGCCGGTGTTCAACCGGAAACAATGGCTTCAGGCGCCGAGGAGAATGGACAACAGCCATTGTCAGGAGACGAGCAGGATACCGAGTTTGTGTTCCACGGTGTTCGCAAGCCTCAGGTCATTACCGAGGAAGCTCGGCTGGAGGCACTGCGCCGGCACGAGCAAAGGCTTGCTGCCAAGCCGCTTTATGAACAAGGCAACCGCCCGCAGACCTTCAAGCAGCCGGTCTGAGATCAGGACCGCGCTAACACCCGCAATTCTTCGCGCTGCCGGTCTCGGGATTATTTTTCAAGCTGTGTAAAGTGACGTGGATTGATCAGGCGCAGACCCGATTGCGGCCTTGGCGCTTGGCAGAGTAGAGCATCTTGTCCGCCCGGCGATAAAGGTCATCGGCGGATTCGCGCTTGTCCCAGACAGCCAAACCGACGCTTGCCGTTACGCGCAAGCGCACATTGCCGGTTTCGATGACCATCTGCGCAATGGCCTGGCGAATGCGTTCCGCAAGTTTTTGAAGCAGGGCGACATCCAGGTTGGGAGCAACGATCGCGAACTCTTCGCCACCGACACGCGCCACAACATCGTGATACCGGGTAAAGTCGCGAAGACAGTTGGCAAGCTGCCGTAACACTTCATCACCAACATCATGGCCATGGGTATCGTTGATTTGCTTGAAATGATCGAGATCGAGGATCATCAGCCCGACCGGTTTGTCGATGCGCTGGAATTCGGTGAGATATTCCTGAAGGGCGTCATCGAAATAGCGCCGGTTCTGCATCCCGGTCAAACTGTCGGTTAGCGCGGCATGTTCGAGCGTCTCGGACCGGGCAGACAGCGACTCGGTCATTTTGCGCAGCTTGCCCTCCTCGGTCGCCTGCCCGCGAATGAGGGGAAAGATGAAAAATATCCCGAATACGATCGCAACAGCAAGAAGACCGCCGGACAAGTAGAGTGCAAATCTCAACTGGCGGACCAGCGGCAGGAATTTCGGCTGGATCTCGGTTTCCAGGGCCGGGCTGAGCGAACCGTAAACATAAAACAACGCACCACCCGCGGCCAGGATGATCGCGATGAACACAAAAAAAGCCAGCTCGGACTTGTGGAAACGCATGAATCGCCCGGTTCGTCTATTTCTTTGCCAACTTGTAGACCAACAGAATTACGTAGAGGTTAAGGCTGCAATTGCATTCAGATATGTTGGTTCAATATTCTGTTACTGAATATTACGGAATATAACTCCCGGTTGCGCTGCCAGCTACCGGCGCTGCCAGCTCGGATCGAGCTGGTTGCGGAACCACGTCCGTTGTCTTTTTGCATATTGGCGGGTTGCAGCTTTCGCCATTTCCAGCGCCTCCTCCATTGCAATTTCTCCCTTGAGATAGGAACCCAGTTCGCGTACCCCGATGGCCTTCAAGGCGGGCAAGGTCGGGTCCAGTTTCAGTGCGAGCAATTGCTCGACCTCCTGCAAGGCGCCGGCGCCAATCATGGTGTCAAAACGCAAGTCAATACGCAGCGCCAGTTTATCGCGGTCCGGCATGATCAGGATTTTGCGCGCACTCAAATTGTCAATCAGCGGCCGGCCTGGCAATTCCTGCCAGTAGGACAACGGCTTGCCGCTGGCTTCGCAGACCTCCAGCGCGCGTACAATGCGTTGCCCGTCTGCAGGGTTGAGCGTCTCCGCCGATACCGGATCAACACGCCACAACAAGCGGTGCAACTTGTTGGAACCTTCCTCCGCAAGACGGTAGCGCCAACGCTCGCGAACACTATCGGGTATGTCTGGCATGTCGGAAATTCCGCCGGCAAGTGCCCTGAAATAGAGCCCTGTACCGCCGGTAAATATCATCCGCCGGCCGCCGGCATTTGACGCGACCAGCTTTTCGACATCGGCAAGCCATGCAGCAACCGAATAGGATGACGCGGGATGGACGTGGCCATAAAGCCGGTGCGGAACTCGCCGCATTTCATCATTGCCCGGCCGCGCGGTGATAACCCGCAGCAAATCATATACCTGCATGGAATCGGCATTGACGATCATCGCGCCGGTCTCTTCTGCAAGCTCCAGCGCAAGTGCCGACTTGCCGCTGGCCGTCGGCCCGGCTATCAGGATCGAATTCTTGGCAACCGTCATCATCTCTCCGTTTCAGGTCCAACCCATGCCGGCCATCGCAACTCTGATAACAAATCCACGCCAGCCAGTCTTGAACGAAGACCTGGCGGCGGCGGCGGCCCGGTCGATCGGTTCCGAAAAGGTCGCTTGGCTTGCTGCCGGCATCGCCTGTGATATTTCGGTTTCGGGCGAACAGGAAGCCCGAATTGCCGAAGCCCGCCTGCGCGACGCGGTCAAGGGGTTTCCGGTTGACGTTGTCGTTCACGATTTGGCGGCACGGCGAAAGAAAATGCTCATCGCCGACATGGATTCAACCATGATCGAGCAGGAATGCATCGACGAACTGGCTGCGGAAGTCGGTCTCAAGGACCATGTCAGCGCCATAACCGCAAGAGCCATGAACGGCGAAATTGCCTTTGAACCCGCTTTGCGCGAACGCGTTGCCCTGCTCAAGGGCCTGCCCGAATCCATTGCCGAAACGGTGCTTGAGACCCGTATTACCCTGACGCCCGGCGGCCGCGAGCTTGTCGGTACCATGCGCACGCACGGCTGCCATACCGCCCTCGTTTCGGGCGGTTTCACCCTGTTTACCGAACGTGTCGCATCAATGATCGGGTTTGATGAAAACACCGCCAACGTCCTGATATGCGAAAACGGCGTTTTGACAGGCAAGGTGGCGGAGCCGATCCTAGGGGGCGATGCGAAGGTGGCGACGCTGGCAAGAATTGCCGCTCGTCTAGGCATTGGTGTTTCCGATGCAATTGCGGTTGGCGACGGTGCCAACGATCTCGGCATGCTCGCCATGGCAGGCACCGGTGTTGCACTCCATGCCAAACCGGCCGTCGCCGCAAAGGCGGGCATTCGCATCGATCATGGCGACCTGACAGCACTTCTCTATATTCAGGGATACCGGCACAGCGAGTTCGCAAGGTGACACCACCTGCGCTTATCGAAACCGAACGGCTGATACTGCGCCCGTGGACAAGCAGTGAAGCGGACCGGTCGTACTTTCACTACCTGAACTCCGATGACACGGTTATGCGGTTTTTCCCGTTTCGACGGGACCGCAGGCAATCCGATGAAACGCTGCAAAAGATCATCACGGCCACGACCGTGGACGGTTTTGGCTGGCTTGCGACCTGTTTGAAAGCAACCGGAAAGCCCGTCGGGTTTGCCGGCCTGTCAAAGGTCAGTTTTTCAGCCCGCTTTACACCGGCAACCGAAATCGGCTGGCGGCTCGGTCAGCCGCACTGGCGCAAGGGCTATGCAACCGAGGCGGCCAAAGCACTGCTCAGCCACGGTTTCGTCAAGCTGGAACTTGGCGAAATCGTTTCCTTCGCCGTTCATGACAATCACCCATCTACCGCTGTAATGAAGCGCATCGGAATGATTGCGGATCCGGCTTTAGACTTCGATCATCCGGACATAGGCGACGCCTATCCCCGGCTGAAGCGCCATGTGTTTTACCGGCTTTCGCGCGAGCGCTGGCTGCAACGGCAAAGGGCGGTCCGTTAGGATCCGCTTTTCATTGCCAGATGCACTGTCACCCTAGTTCATCTTCACAGTGACAAACCGCAATTCACCGGTTTTGGAGGCCAGCATCAGCAATGCATTGCGGCGGCCCTGCTCTTTCAGCGCCTCTATCCGCTCGACGACTTCCTGCGGGCTGGATACCGTTTCCTGGGCGATTTCAACGATCACCTCACCTGCCGTTATTCCTTTTTCGGCGGCGGCAGAATTGGGGTCGACCTCAGTGATCACGACACCTTCGACATCGTCCGCGATTTCGAAATTGGTCCTGGCCGCATCATCGAGTTCGGCCAGGTTCAAACCGAGAACGGACGTGGTTTCGCCGCCGTCAGACCCGCCATCAGGCGATTCGTCACCTGAAGCCTCGGCAAGTTTTTCGCCATCCTCAAGACGGCCAAGCGTAACGGATACCGTTTTTTCCTCGCCTTTGCGAATGATCACGACTTCGACCTCTTTACCGACCGGGCTGTCGGCAACGATTTTCGGCAAATCCCGCATATCGTCGACATCCTTGCCGTCAAACGTGATGATGACATCACCCGGCAGGATCGAACCGTTGTCGACCGGTCCGCCCTTGATCACGCCGGCAATTAGCGCGCCGCGAGCCGATTTCATGCCGAGACTTTCGGCAATGTCGTCGGTGACGGGCTGAATGCGCACGCCAAGCCATCCGCGCCGCGTTTCGCCAAATTCCCGTAACTGGTCAACAACGGCAGTTGCCAGCTGGGACGGTATCGAAAACCCGATGCCGATCGATCCCCCTGACGGCGAAATAATAGCCGTGTTGATGCCGATCACCTCGCCCGCCATGTTGAACAGCGGACCGCCGGAGTTGCCCCGGTTGATCGCAGCATCTGTCTGGATGAAATCGTCATACGGTCCGGAATTGATATCGCGGTTGCGTGCCGAAACAATTCCCAGGCTGACCGAACCGCCAAGGCCAAAGGGGTTACCGATGGCCATGACCCAGTCGCCGATGCGCATCTTGTCGGAATCGCCGAACTTCACCGCAGTCAGTTTTCGCGCCTTTGCATCAACCTTCAGGACCGCAATATCGGTTTTCTTGTCACGGCCAATCAATTCGGCCTGCAGTTTTTCTCCATCCTGGAAAACAACCTCGATCTGGTCTGCATCCGCAATGACATGGTTATTGGTTATGACAATGCCTTCCTCCGCATCGATGATGAAGCCGGAACCGAGGGACTGAACGGTACGCGGGCGCTGCGATCCGCCATTGTCATTATCCTCTCCCCCGGGTCGGTTCTTGAAGAAGTCATCAAAGAACTCCTGGAACGGAGAACCCTCGGGAAGACGGGGTATCGGCACCTGGCCCGGCCCGCTGTTTCCCTTGACCTTCTGCGACGTCGAAATATTGACAACCGCACCGATCAGGTTTTCGGCCAGATCGGCAACCGAGACCGGGCCATGGGCTACCGATTGCGCATGGGGAGCCGGGACGGTCGCAACCGTTATTGCAAAGACGCCAAGCGCACCAAGCGCCACGTTCCGGATACCGGTTGCCAACTTCAGTTTCGTCATGTGGTGATACTCCCAAATGCCCGTTTGAACGATCCGCTGTTCAGATAGGCGAGAAATAAGGCGCGTTTGCGGATTTGCAAAGGCCGTAACATTCGAAATTTTCCCTACCCGCGCACAAACCAGATCAGCAGCATTCCGCATACCACCGATGCCGTTCCGATCCCACGCAAGATATTGTCATCGAGATCGAGAATCTGAATAACCATGCGTTTTGCAAACTGCGGAAAACCGCCATAGAGAACGCCCTCAAGAATGAGGACGAGCCCGACGGCTGCCAGGAAATCAGACACGAAAAAACCCGGTCACTGCTGCGGCAGTGCACCGGTACCGCCGCCTGCATCCTTGAAAAATCTGAAAAATTCGGAATCGGGCGAAAGAACCATGGTCGTCCCGGTATCCTCGAGCGCCTGCGTATAGGCGGACATCGACCGGTAGAAGTCGAAGAATTGCGGGTCCTTTGAAAAGGCATCGGCAAATATCGCGTTGCGCTCGCCTTCACCTTCACCGCGAAGAATTTCAGATTCCTTTTTCGCTTCGGCAACGATCTCGACGACCTCGCGGTCTGTGCGGGCACGAATGCGCTGCGCGGCTTCACGGCCACGGGCACGCAGGCGCTCGGCTTCGGCTAGGCGTTCAGCCTTCATGCGATCATAGGTTTGTTGCGACACTTCCGCCGTCAGGTCGGTCCGGCGTATACGCACGTCCTGGATCTTGAGGCCGAGAGAGGTTGCATCCGGGCGAAGCTGGGCGGCGACTTCGCGCATCATTTCAAGACGCTCGGACGATAGCGCCGCTTCGAAGCCGCGCCGGCCATAGACCCGCCGCAAGGCGGCATCCATACGGGTTCGAAGCCGCTGTTCCGCCAGATCGATACTGCCGGAAACCGCCTGACGGAAAGTCCGCGGATCTTCAATTCGGTAGGCAAGGAAGGCGTCGACCAGGAAGAACTTGCCGCCGGAAACCTGCACCCGGATGTCATCGAGGTTGAACCTCAATATTCGATCGTCAACGATCTGCACATTATCGGCTTCCATGAATGCAAGCGGCAGTTTGAAATAGACGCCGGGTTCCGATTTTACGTCAACGATTTCACCAAACCGCAGCACGATGGCTTGCTGGCGTTCGTTGACCACAAATATCGAACCGTAAAGGAGAAGGGCAACAAGGCCCGCAAGTACGGCTAACAATGGAAGGCGGTTACTCATTGACTGTCTCCCGTGCTGCGCTTCTTGTTGAGTTCATTGAGCGGCAGATAGGGCACCACGCCCTGCCCGCCGGTTCCCTGTTCGATAATGACCTTGTCCGAATTCTTAAGGACTTTTTCCATGGTTTCCAGGAACAGGCGTTTTCGCGTCACTTCGGGCGCTTTCACATATTCATTATAAACCGCCAGGAAGCGGCTGGCCTCACCGGTTGCTTCCTGCACGACGCGGTTCTTGTAGGCTGCGGCACCTTCGCGGATTTGCGCCGCTTCACCGCGGGCCTGGCCCAGCTTCTGGTTGGAATACTGGTTGGATTCCTCGATAAACCGGTCTTCATCCTGTTCAGCACGCTGCACCTCGTCAAACGCATCGGCCACCTCGCGCGGCGGCGCAGCATCCTCGATCGAGATCGCGTTGACCGCTAGTCCGGCCCCGTATTCGTCGAGGGTCGATTGCACGACCAGGCGAACGTCATCGGCAATGCCCTGACGGTCGTCACGAAAAATGTCCTGCGCCGGCCGGCGCCCGACCACTTCACGCATGGCGCTTTCGGCCACGAGCCGGAGCATGCCTTCCGGAGATTCGACATTGAACAGGTAGGATGAGGGATCGGCGACCTGGAAAGCCACGGAAAACTGGACGTCAACGATATTCTGGTCGCCCGACAGCATCAGCCCGCCAGCATTGCGCGATCCGCCGCCGGTTGCCCCGATATTTATCAGGCGCTCGGCCGTATTGGCGATCTCGACCGTTTCGATCGGCCACCAGTGAAAATGCAGACCGGGCTGGGATATCTCGTCCTTCGGCTTGCCGAAGCGCAACTCGACGCCCAATTCGTCCGGCTGCACGGTATAAACTGCCTTGAAGACCCACAATGCGAGCAGACCAACCGCGAGAATGCCCATGAACGCCGGACTAGCCCCGCCGCCGGGAAGTGCGTTTTTCAGCCTGTCCTGACCGCGGCGGATAATGTCTTCGAGATCGGGAGGAGTTCCCTGAGGCCCGCGCGGACCCTGCGGACCCTGCCCCCAGGGACCGCCGCCACCTTGCTTGTCACCGCCGCCGCCCCATGGGCCGCCGCTGCCGTTCTGATTGTTCCAGGGCATGTATTTCCTCTCGCCGGTCAAAACCGGTGCCTGAGTGCACCAGTCCGAAGTTTGATGGTCTTGTGGTGGTTATAGGCATGCGCCGGTCAGCTTTCAACGTGGTGACGCCGTTACCGGCAAGAATCTCGGTCCCAAACCCTTTCGAAAGGTAAATTAATGCGCCGTTTTGCGTTCGTAGACCACATGGCGCGCATCATGACTGTCTTTGTCACCGCGGAGAAGCGCCTCTTCATGTATCGCAATCCACTGTTCCGGATCGATATCGGGAAAATATGTGTCGCCGTCAACATCGGCATTCACATGGGTGATTACCAGCCGGTCAGCGCGTGCCATTGTCAGAGCATACAGCTCTCCGCCGCCGATCACGCAGATCGCGTCACCGGGATCAAGTGAGCCGGCCTGCTGTTCAGCCACATGCAGCGCCTCATCGATGCCGTGAACGACCGACGCACCTTGTGCGCTAAATGCCGGGTCGCCTGTAACGATGATATTGGCCCGGCCGGGTAGCGGCCTGCCAATGCCCTGCCACGTCTTGCGCCCCATGATGATCGGGCGTCCCATCGTGTCTGCCTTGAAGCGTTTCAGATCGCCAGGCAACCGCCATGGCAGTCCGCCGTCCCGGCCAATCACGCCATTATTGGCAACGGCAGCAACCAGGACAATCGGCAGGTTCATACGGCAATCGGTGCGCGGATTGTTGAATCGGCTTCGTAGCCTTCGAGGCTAAAATCCTCATAGTAAAAGGAAAAAAGGTCACTCACATCCGGATTGAGGTGCATGACCGGCAACGTCTTCGGCTGTCTTTGCAACTGCATCCGCGCCTGCTCGAAGTGATTGTGATATAAATGCGCATCACCAAGCGTGTGGATGAATTCGCCGGGTCTCAGACCGGCGACCTGGGCGACCATCAGGGTCAGCAGCGCATAGGATGCGATGTTGAACGGCACGCCGAGAAAGATGTCTGCGGACCGCTGGTAAAGCTGGCACGAGAGTTTTCCGTCACTGACAAAGAACTGGAACAGGCAGTGGCATGGTGGCAGCGCCATATGGTCGACTTCCGCCGGGTTCCAGGCGGAAACGATGAGCCGCCGCGAATTCGGATTGGTCCTGATCTGTTCGACCAGATTGGCAATCTGGTCAATCTGCCCGCCCTTGCCGTCCGGCCACGACCGCCACTGCGCGCCGTAGACCGGGCCGAGATCGCCGTTTTCGTCGGCCCATTCATTCCAGATCGAAACACCGTGCTGCTTCAGGTATCCGATATTGGTGTCGCCCGCCAGAAACCAAAGCAACTCGTGGATGATCGATTTCAGATGCAACTTCTTGGTGGTCAGCATGGGAAATCCGTCCGCCAGGTCAAACCGCATCTGGTGGCCGAACACCGCCCGCGTCCCGGTACCGGTGCGATCGCCACGGTCGGCACCGTTGGTCAGGACATGGTCAAGCAGGTCAAGGTATTGGCGCATGGCGGTTCCAGCGATTCGAACAACCCATCATAGCTGATTGGAAATCTGTGGGAAAACCCGTTCTTGACCCGGTTTCGTATCACAAACAAAAACCCCGGCAAAACCGGGGTTCCCGAAGCCAGTCTGTTAAAACGCGATCAAAGGTCGCCCAGTTTACCCATGTGCTTGGCAACCAGGTAGTAGAAGGTTACCCGGCTCTTGGCCCGGTCGGCGGCCATGGTTTCGCACACCGTTGCAACAATCGAGTCGCATTTGGCGGTATCGGTGCCGCCCAGTTTCTTGACGCACCACTTGTCGCGGACGCGTTCCACTTCCGATGGATCCGAGCACGAAACCAGCGAGGAATCGCGGTTGCGCAAGGCAATTCCCAGATGTTTGACAATCTTGTCGACAACGGCTTCGTCAGCACCGGCATCGTACCTGCGTACATCGGCCAAATAATCACTCATGAATTCTTCTCCCTCTGGACCAAGTGGAACTCCCACCTTTGACCGTATCCGCCACGGAATCAGCCAAAGCAGGTAAAATTCGTCCCATCCCGCAAGACCTTTCCCAAAACCCTTGATCAAGTCAATC
>JAHEGF010000299.1:0-1679 GCA_024645155.1 Phyllobacteriaceae bacterium
CCCGGGAACCGGCAGATCTCGGGGAACCTCGGAGCCGCCTGCCAGCAGCACCGCGTCGTAAGCAGATATCAACCCGCCGATGTCGCGATCCTTGCCAACATGCACGCCGCAGGTAAATACCACGCCCTCGGCAGAAAGTTGCTCGACGCGGCGGTCAATCAGGCTCTTTTCCATCTTGAAGTCGGGAATTCCGTACCTCAATAAGCCGCCTGGTTTTGCATTTTTTTCGAATACCTCGACATCATGGCCGGCGCGCCCAAGCTGTTGCGCGGCAGCCATCCCTGCAGGCCCTGAACCAACTATGGCAATTCTTTTACCGGACTTCCTCGCCGCGATTTCCGGTACGATCAGCCCGTTTTGCCAGGCCCTGTCGACAATGGCGCACTCGATTGTCTTGATCGTTACCGGGGTGTCCTCAAGATTCAACGTACACGATGCTTCGCACGGCGCCGGACAAATGCGTCCGGTGAATTCCGGAAAATTGTTTGTCGAATGCAGGTTGCGCGACGCCTCGTCCCATTTGTTCTGGTAAACCAGATCGTTCCAGTCGGGTATCTGGTTGTTGACCGGGCATCCTGAATGGCAATAGGGAATGCCGCAATCCATGCAGCGCGCCGCCTGGTCGCGTGTCGCCTCTTCACCGAGCGGAATGACGAATTCGCTATAGTTGCGTACCCTGTCAGATGCCGACCGGTATTTGCGATCGCGGCGGTCAATCTCGAGAAAACCCGTTACCTTGCCCATTAACTAAGATCCCTTGCACCAGTCGTATTCTTCACCCTTCACATAGGGAACAGCTAGAACCTCCTCCATGCGGAGTAATTCTTCTGAAAGTGATGTGAATCGATCACTGGTCCATCGATCTATCTGTGCCACTATGCGTCCACCAAAACTGTCCTCGCCTACGTCGCGAAGTATTACCCATGTCCCCGGGCGGAATTTTCTTGATATTGTTTCGCGTGCTTTTATTCCGAATTCTTGCTCGCGCTCGCATTTGAAATTGCGTATCTCAGGCGCATCGATACCGCGCGCTCTTACCAGTACTTCATAAAACAGGCCGGGTAGCAAATAACTCTTAACCCTGATCGTATCGCCGTCTATCACTTCCAATACCTGTGCCTCCAACTGGAAGTCAGGCTGCTCATTTTTCAGTCGACGGCAATCTGCACTTTCCTGGCATTTACTCTCCGAATACTGCCCATCTTGAGTGTATGACCTGCCAATTGAGCAGTTTGTGATTAAGCCAACCAATGATAACCTGATCAAAACCCGCCAGAAGCCCGGTACCAACATTTGCATAGTCTACTCCGCCGCCACTGTCGTTTGCGCCATTTCTATCTCGCGCAGCGCGCGGCGATATTCGACCGGCATCACCTTGACAAAACGCGGTAGGTATTCTGCCCAGTTGTCGAGGATAAGCTTGGCCCTAGACGAGCCGGTATAGTCAAAATGGTTGGCGATAAGCTGGAACAGCCGTTCCGCATCGTAACCGGACATGTCCGCCATCACATCAATGCGTCCTTTGAATTCCAGATCGCCACCGCCGTGATGAAGCCGTTCAAGCAAGTCGTCCTCTTCGGGAACATGTTCGAGTTCGACCATCGCCATATTGCAGCGTTCGGTAAATCCGCCCGTTTCATCAAGTACATAGGCAATGCCGCCCGACATGCCTGCCGCAA
>JAHEGF010000299.1:1689-4078 GCA_024645155.1 Phyllobacteriaceae bacterium
CGTTCGCCGGCCACGCCTCGGAAATAACACTCACCTTCTGTTGCGCCATACAGCACCGTATTGCCGACAATGATAGATTCTTCGGGAATAATACCGGAATTTTCCGGTGGCCTGACGATTATCCGGCCGCCTGCAAGACCCTTGCCGACATAGTCGTTTGCGTCACCGACCAGATCAAATGTTATACCGCGCGCCAGAAATACGCCGAACGACTGGCCTGCAGTACCTGTCAAATTGAATCTGACTGTATCTTCCGCAAGTCCGGCATGGCCATAGCGCTTCGCAACCTGACCGGAAAGCATGGCTCCCGCAGACCGGTCGACATTGCGGATAATGATGTCATGTACAACTTTTTGGCCGTTCTCTAACGCAGGTGCGGCCAGCTCGATCAGTTTGCGGTCGAGAATGTCGTCGATCGGATGCTTTTGCAGCTGGGTATGGTAAATATCCTTGGGCTTCGCATCGGGCTTGAAGAAAACCCGTTCGAAATCAAGGCCTTTTGCCTTCCAGTGGCTAATCATCTCCTCCTTTTGCAAAAGGTCCGACTGGCCGATGATATCGTCAAATTTGGTATAACCCATATCCGCGAGAATCTGGCGCACTTCCTCGGCAATGTAGAACATGTAACTGATTACATGCTCGGCCGTACCGTGAAAACGCTTTCGCAATACCGGATCCTGTGTCGCAATGCCCACAGGGCAGGTATTGAGATGGCATTTGCGCATCATTATGCACCCTGCAGCGATCAGTGGGCCGGTCGCAAATCCGAATTCATCGGCACCCAGA
This sequence comes from Phyllobacteriaceae bacterium, assembly GCA_024645155.1. Classification (GTDB taxonomy): domain Bacteria; phylum Pseudomonadota; class Alphaproteobacteria; order Rhizobiales; family Rhizobiaceae; genus JAHEGF01. Next base: position 2,476 of record JAHEGF010000299.1, read on the forward strand.
AGCGCACCGATTATAACGTCCCTGCCGGTTCTTAGCCCGCCGTCGACCTGCAATGCGACACGGCTACGCAACCCGTTCAGCACCAGTGTCTGGTGGGTTTCGGCCAGCCCCATTTCCCACGGTGAACCGGCATGCTTGATCGATGTCATCGGCGATGCACCGGTACCACCTTCAAACCCCGAAATTGTGATATGATCCGCTCGCGCCTTGGCAACGCCCGCTGCGACCGTTCCGACGCCAACCTCCGATACCAGCTTGACCGAGACATCGCCGTCCGGATTGACGTTTTTGAGATCATAAATGAGCTGCGCCAGATCTTCGATCGAATAGATATCGTGGTGTGGCGGCGGCGAAATAAGCCCGACACCGGGGGTTGAGTGGCGAACCTTAGCAATAGTTGCGTCAACCTTGTGACCGGGCAATTGACCGCCCTCTCCGGGCTTGGCACCCTGCGCCATCTTGATCTGCATCATATCGCTGTTAACCAGGTATTCTGCAGTGACCCCAAACCGACCGGAGGCGACCTGTTTGATCGCCGAACGCTCGGGATTGGAAGTTCCGTCTTCGAGCGGTTCGTAGCGGTCCGGTTCCTCGCCGCCTTCGCCGGTGTTTGATTTCCCGCCGATGGCGTTCATCGCCCGAGCCAGAGTAGTGTGCGCTTCCCGGCTGATCGAACCGAACGACATCGCTCCGGTGGAAAACCGTTTTACGATTTCTTTCGCCGGTTCGACCTCGTCGATTGATACCGGCTTGCGGCCGTTGTCACCGGCCATGCTGATATTGAACAGGCCGCGAATGGTTTTGGCGTTCTCGGCAGCGCTGTTTACCAGCCTGGAAAACTCGCCATATGTCTCAAAGGAACGCGAACGCACAGCGTGTTGCAACTTAGAGATTGTTTCTGGCGTCCACACATGCGCTTCTCCGCGAAGCCGGAACATGTAATCACCACCGACCGAAAGCGCATTGCGCAGCACCGGGTCGTCGCCAAACGCATCTTGATGCCGGCGTACTGTTTCTTCTGCGATTTCGGCCAGGCCGGCTCCTTCGATAGTTGTTGCCGTGCCGGTGAAATACTCATCGACAAATGCGCTCGAAAGCCCGACAGCATCAAATATCTGTGCACCGCAATAGGACTGGTAGGTCGAAATCCCCATTTTCGACATGACTTTGAGGATGCCCTTGCCGATCGACTTGATATAACGGCCAACGACCTCGTGACGGTCCACTTCGGGCGGAAATTCACCCCGCGAATGCATCTCGAGCAGCGTGTCGAAGGCAAGATATGGGTTGATCGCCTCCGCGCCGTAGCCAGCAAGGCACGCAAAATGATGTACCTCGCGCGGTTCGCCCGACTCCACAACCAGACCGACCGAAGTACGCAGTCCCTTGCGGATCAGATGGTGATGGACGGCAGCCGTTGCCAACAAGGCCGGAATGACGATACGGTCCGGCCCGGCCTGGCGATCGGACAGGACGATGATGTTGTAGCCACCGGCAACAGCGGCATCAGCGCGCTCGCACAACCGCTCGACGGCTCCGTCCATGCCGGCAGCACCTTCCTGGACCGCATAGGTGATGTCGATGGTCTTGGTGTCAAACCGAT
>JAHEGF010000300.1:0-3124 GCA_024645155.1 Phyllobacteriaceae bacterium
CATTCAGCTCAAAGACGGCAAGGATCCCGAAACCGGCGAGCGCATCACCACATGGGAGGTGAAATGATGACAATTGATCCGATCACTGGCGGCTGCCAGTGCGGCGCGGTACGATACCGCGTCAATGGTGAAGTGAGCCATCCGCACATCTGCCACTGCCGCATGTGCCAGAAGGCGGCGGGCAATTATTTCATGCCGCTGGCAAACGCGCAGAATGGTGAATTCATTGTCACGCGTGGCGAGATTGCGTGGTTTGCTTCCTCCGATTTTACCCGGCGCGGGTTTTGCCGGGATTGCGGGACGCCGCTCGTTTTTGAAACAGTCGGCGCGCCACATCTCAACATCACCCTCGGTTCGCTCGATCATCCCGCGTCGGTGCGCCCGGATCATCAATACGGCATTGAGGCAATGATGCCATGGTTCGGCGAACTCAATGAATTGCCCGGCAAGGACACGGAAGACGATCCGTATCAGGACGGCGCGAGCACCGCCGAGATCGCTGCAACAAACCATCAACATCCCGATCGCGAAACCGAATTCTGGCCGCCGGAGGGCCGTTAATCATGACCCAACTGATATCGGGTGGCTGCCAATGCGGCGCGGTGCGTTACACGATAGGCGAGCTCGGCCGCGCGACGATCTGCCATTGCCGAATGTGCCAGAAGGCGTTCGGCAGTTTTTTCGGGCCATTGGTGACCGCAATCCGGCTCTCGTGGACTCGAGGCGAACCGAAGATGTTTCACAGTTCGAACAAGGTCAGGCGCGGTTTCTGCAGTGATTGCGGCACGCCGCTGACCTATGACTGGGGCGGTCCGGTCGAGATCGCGATCGGCACCCTTGATGATCCGGAATCGGCGCCGCCCGTCCTTCAGGTCAATCCGGCCGGCAAGCTTTCCTTTGTCGATCGCCTCCATGATCTACCCGTGCGCGCTGCCGTCGATAACGCGAATGTTGCCGCTTTTATGGCCGATCTTGTTGGCTGCCAGCATCCCGATCACGACACCGCCGTTTGGCCAATGGGGAACGATGGCCAATGACCGGCTCCTTGCGCATGCTTTATCCGGAAATCCAACCGTTCGACAGCGGCATGCTCGACGTCGGTGACGGCCACCGGATCTATTGGGAACGCTGCGGCACTAAGGGCGCCAAGCCGGCGGTGTTTCTCCATGGCGGACCGGGCGGAACCATCGGTCCCAACCACCGGCGGCTGTTTGATCCTGACCTTTACGATGTCATCCTTTTTGACCAGCGCGGCTGTGGCAAGTCGCTACCCAACGCATCGCTTGAGGCAAACACCACCTGGCATCTTGTCGAGGATATCGAGCGACTTCGCGTCATGGCGAGGTTCGGCAAATGGCTGGTATTCGGTGGATCCTGGGGTTCGACGTTGGCACTTGCCTACGCGCAAACCCATCCCGAAAGGGTGTCGGAACTCGTTGTACGCGGCGTCTACATGCTGTCAAAGGCGGAGCTTGACTGGTATTACCAATTCGGTGTCTCGGAAATGTTTCCCGAAAAATGGGAGGGGTTTGTGGCACCGATCCCGGAAGCAGAACGTGGCAACATGATCTCCGCATACCGGAAGCGTCTGACCGGAGATGACCGAGCGGTGCAGGTTGAAGCGGCAAGGGCGTGGAGCCTATGGGAAGGCGAGACCATCACGCTAATGCCGGATGCCGAAACCACCGATCCGTTTACCGGTGACGAATATGCCGTTGCCTTTGCAAGGATAGAGAACCACTTTTTTCATCACAACGGGTGGCTGGAAGAAGGCCAATTGCTGCGTGACGCCGGCAAGCTTGCCGATATTCCGGGCGCAATTATCCATGGCCGCTATGACATGCCATGTCCGGCGCGCTTTGCATGGCTGCTACACAAGGCATGGCCGAAAGCCGGGTTTTACCTGATTGAAGGTGCCGGCCACGCCTATTCCGAACCCGGCATTCTCGACCGGTTGATCCGAACCACCGACGCATTTGCGGGAAAAGCCTCATGACCAAGCAACGCATCTATCTGTTTGACACGACATTGAGAGACGGCCAGCAGACGCCGGGCGTTGACTTTTCGGTCGAAGACAAGATCGCCATTGCAAAATTGCTGGACGATTTCGGTATGGATTATATCGAGGGCGGTTATCCGGGTGCCAATCCCACCGACACCGCATTTTTCGACAAGAAGCGGACCAATCGATCCACCTTTGTCGCCTTTGGTATGACCAACCGCGCCGGCATCTCGATTTCCAACGATCCCGGCGTCTCGGGTCTGCTGCAATCGAAGGCCGAAGCCATTTGCTTTGTCGCCAAAAGCTGGGACTACCATGTCAAGGTCGCGCTTGGCTGCACCAACGAGGAAAACCTTGAGAGCATCGATGCATCGGTCAGGGCCGCCGTGGCATCGGGCCGCGAGGCAATGCTTGATTGCGAGCATTTCTTCGATGGTTACAAGGCAAATCCGGATTATGCGCTGGCCTGTGCCAAAACCGCCCATGACGCGGGCGTCCGCTGGGTTGTGCTGTGCGACACCAATGGCGGCACGCAGCCTTCGGAAATCAGCGCAATCGTGTCGGCGGTGGTCGCTTCGGGCATTCCCGGCGATCATCTTGGCATCCACGCCCATGACGACACCGGTCAGGCGGTAGCCAATTCGCTAGCTGCCGTGGATGCCGGGTGCCGACAGATCCAAGGGACATTGAACGGACTTGGCGAACGCTGCGGCAACGCCAACCTGGTTACAATTATCCCGACCCTGATGCTCAAGCCGGCTTATTCCACCCGCTTCGAAACGGGCCTGGATGCCAATGCCCTGGAAGGGCTGACCCGGTTGTCGCGAAATTTCGATGAATTGCTCAACCGTGCGCCGGAACACCAAGCCCCTTACGTCGGTGCATCCGCGTTTGCCACCAAGGCCGGTATTCATGCATCCGCGCTGATCAAGGAGCCCGAGACTTATGAGCATGTGCCGCCCGAGACGGTCGGCAATCGCCGCCGCATGCTGGTTTCCGACCAGGCCGGGAAATCCAATCTCGTTGCCGAACTCGGCCGCATTGGCCTTGCCGTCAACAAGGACGACACACGGCTCGATGCGCTACTGCGCGAGGTGAAGGAGCGCGAGCAGCAGGGCTATG
>JAHEGF010000300.1:3134-4067 GCA_024645155.1 Phyllobacteriaceae bacterium
AGTTGGATCGACGTGGCATCAAGGTTGCCAAGAATGATCCGCGCCTCGATTCCCTGATTGCTGTCGTCAAGGAGCGCGAGGCGACCGGCTATGCTTATGAGGGGGCGGATGCGAGCTTCGAGCTGCTGGCCCGCAAGATGCTGGGCGGCTTGCCATCCTACTTCAATGTCACCAGTTTCCGCGTCATGGTCGAGCGGCGCTTCGATGCCAATGGCGATCTGAAAACCGTATCGGAGGCAATCGTCCGTGTCGAAGTGGATGGCGAGGAGAAAATGTCGGTGGCCGAGGGCCACGGCCCGGTCAACGCGCTCGATATCGCGCTGCGCAAGGATCTCGGCAAATACCAGGATGAACTGGCTGACCTCGAACTGGTCGACTACAAGGTGCGCATCCTCAACGGCGGCACCGAAGCGATCACTCGCGTTTTGATCGAAAGCCACGATGACACCGGCGGGCGCTGGTGGACGGTGGGCGTCTCCGACAACATTATCGACGCCTCGTTTCAGGCGCTGATGGATTCCGTCATCTACAAGCTGATGAAAAACCGCGAATTGGCGGGGCCGGTCGTAGCGCAGTGACCGATACAGTGGCACCCGTAGACAGGCTGTCTTCGCGCCCCTCCGAGCCGCCTTTGGGCTTTGCCTATGCCATTGGCGCCTATTTCCTTTGGGGTTTTTTGCCGTTCTACATGAAGGCCGTTGACCATATCTCGCCGGTGGAAGTGGTGGTTCACCGCGTACTGTGGTCGGTGCCTGTCGCCGCGGTTCTGCTCGTTGCCCTTGGACGCACCGCTGACATCCGGGCCGCTTTTCGTTCCCCGCACACCCTGGTCATGGCGGCCGTCACGGCATCGCTGATCACGGTCAACTGGGGGCTTTATGTCTGGGCCATTGCCGTTGACCGGACACTGGAAACCGCGCTCGGTTACTACAT
>JAHEGF010000069.1:0-7288 GCA_024645155.1 Phyllobacteriaceae bacterium
GCTGTTCATGACAGTCGCAGAAGAGGGTACGCGGTCCAGCCTGCCGGATATCATTTTCTATGCCGCCGGTGGCCTGATCGGTGCTGCCGGTGGTGCGGTACAGGCCGCATCACGCACGCTACTTGTCGACCAGGTGCCGCGCGACAAGGTTACCGAGGCTTTCGGGCTTTACGCCCTGTCGGGCAAGGCGACCAGCTTCATCGGCCCATTGGCGATTGCTTGGGCTACCGGCATGTTCGACAACCAGCGCCTTGGCGTGACACCGGTAGTGCTGCTGTTTTTACTGGGCCTGGTTCTGTTGCCATTTGTAACCAGCCGTCAGGCAGAGGTGAATGCGCAAGCCTGACCGGCTCAATGGCGGAAATGACGCATCCCGGTGAAAACCATCGGGATGTTGTGGGCATCAGCGGCCGCGATGACCTCGTCGTCGCGCATCGACCCGCCCGGCTGGATGACCGCCGTGGCACCGGCCTCGATCGCTGCAAGCAGGCCATCGGCAAAGGGGAAGAACGCATCGGAGGCAACGACAGATCCGGCAGTCAGAGGTTCGGGCGCTCCGGCGGCCTCAGCTGCGTCAGCGGCCTTGCGTGCAGCGATGCGCGTGGAATCTAGGCGGCTCATCTGGCCAGCACCGATACCGACGGTCGCGCCGTCCTTCACATAAACGATGGCGTTGGACTTGATATGCTTGGCGACACGAAAGGCAAATTTCAGGTCGGCAAGCTGGATCGCCGTTGGTGCTGTTTTGGTGACGACACGGAAGTCAGTATCGTCTTCGCTACCATTGTCACGCGACTGAACCAGCAGCCCGCCAGCAACCGTCTTGGCTGCAATGCCGGGCGCTTTCGGATCCGGTAATCCGCCGGTCAGCAACAGGCGCAGGTTCTTTTTTTTGCAGATGATTTGGCGGGCCTCGTCCGTGGCATCAGGAGCGATGATTACTTCGGTAAAAATCTTGACGACTTCGGTTGCGGCCGGTGCATCCAGCGTCCGGTTGAATGCAACAATACCACCGAATGCCGATACCGGATCGCAGGCCAGCGCCCGTTCATAGGCGTTTTTCAGGCTGTCAGCCAAGGCAACGCCGCACGGGTTGGCGTGTTTGACAATGACCGCTGCAGCGGTTTTTTCCGGCTCGAATTCGGCGACGCATTCATAGGCGGCATCAGTATCGTTGATGTTGTTGTAGGATAGTTGCTTGCCCTGGATCTGCCGCGCGGTGGCAACACCCGGCCGCTTCTCTCCGGTAACATAGAAGGCCGCTTTTTGATGCGGGTTTTCTCCATATCGCATCTCGGCCTGCAAAGTGCCGGCAATCGCCCGCCATTTCGGTGTGTCATTTCCCAGGGTATCGGCAAACCATCCGGAGATTGCGCTGTCATAGGCGGCGGTGCGTGCAAATGCCTTGGCCGCGAGATTTTGTCGAAGTGCATAGGGCAACGCGCCGGCATTTTCGCCCAGCCGGGCGATGATGTGATCATAGTCTTGCGGATCGACGACCGTTGCCACATATGCATGGTTCTTTGCCGAAGCACGGATCATGGCGGGCCCGCCTATGTCGATGTTTTCAACCGTCGATGGGTAGTCGGCACCAGCGGCACGTACCTGTTCGAACGGATACAGGTTGACGACAACCAGATCGATGCCGGTGATACCGTGTTCGGCCATGGCCGCCCGGTGGTCGGCGTCATCGCGGATTGCCAAAAGACCGCCATGGATTGTCGGATGCAATGTTTTGACACGGCCGTCCATGATTTCCGGGAAGCCGGTAATTTCGCTGACATCGGATACCGTGATACCGGCCTTTGCGATTGCCTGTGCCGTTCCGCCGGTCGATATCAGCTCGACACCGTGTGCGGCCAGCGCCCGTGCGAACCCGACCAGGCCTTCCTTGTCGGAAACGGACAGTAAGGCGCGGCGGACTGTAATAAGGTCGGGAGCTGGTATTTTTTTCGAAGCTACTGCCATGATGAATCGGTTCCGTTATGTTCCGATGGCGCGCTAGCACAGGGGCTGTCCGATTCCCACAGTGATTATCGACGCACTGGCTGGCAATCCACTTGAAAGTCTCCGGACAAACCGGTCACAGTCCCTGTGACCAGAGACCGAGGCCGGTACGCGTCAGGTACCAGGTCAGTTCCGGAAACTCGGCGACAGGATAATGAAGCACGATCTGACGGGTTTTCCATGGCCCCCGCAGGCCGGCGAAATAGATCGACTCATCCATGGCTGGCGCAACCTGCTCGCAGGTGAATATCCAGGAATCGCCCTGGTTGGTCATCAGCATCAGGCGGCCTTCGCCGTCGAGAAGGGGGTGTACATCGGGATGCAGGTGAAAGCGCAGGTCCACGATGTGATTGTCAGCGGGCAAAGGCGTCTTGCCGCGGTTGCGGAAAAAGCGGTCCGTTCCCTGCAGGACACTGCCATTTTCCCGCAGTTCCAGGCGGCGCTCATGGTAGAGTCCGAAACGCGAAAGATATCCGTCGTGGCTTGCGGTGAAACTCTGGCTTTCCTTGTCATCGTGACGCTCACAGGGGACATTTTGCGGTCCAGCGAGGATCGGCGAACCGATTTGCTCCCTGATCCATCCGCTGGTGGTAAAGCGGCATGATGACGTGTCGTTCACTGTTGCGGTGGAATGTGCCGCGGTGGCCCTGGCCAGCGGGCGGTAGTCAGACGGGCCGAAATTGTCGACACCGGAATTGACTATGTAGCAATGTCTTCCCGATGACATCTCGAATGACAGGCAGCCGGCATGGGCATTGCGCGAAATTGGTACCGGTGGCGGTTTGCCGGTATCGGCAATGACGGTCGTATGTCCCATCGACATCCGCTCATAACCCGAATGGGTGGCATGAAGCAGCGGTCGACCAGCGGTTTCATCGTGGCGCAATACGGTGACTATACGGTCAGGGATGGTTGCTCCAACGCCGTTGAAGCGGGCCAGATTGCCGTCCTCATGGCGAAAGAAACGCAACGCCGGCAACATGCGATCGACGGCGTTCACCAGTGCTGTGGGCGGTTCGGCTGCCTGATTTGCGTAGGTTTGCCGCAACGGGAGAAGGTCGGCCAGCAATTCGAGAATGATTTCGGGGTTGCGTGACACATGGCCACCGTCAGGCAGGATCTGCCGGTCGAGTTCGAGACCGAGGTTTCGGCTTGCGGCACGCAGACTTGATGCTGATACCGGCAGGGACAAGGCGGCAAAGGCAACGGCAATGCGGGCGCGCAAGCGGACATCATCGTCACGCAGGTCCGGCGCAATCGTGCGCAGATAGCGGATCTGCGCCGACAGGGAGCGCAGATATGACCGGTAGAAAGGCAACTCCGATCCTTGCAGGACAATTGAAGAATGCTGAAGCCAGGCAATGGTTCTCTTGGCGGTTACACCCGCGCCCCATGCCGGCGGTTCGATTGCTCGCCCGCACAGCGTGATCCAGTCGTTGACGAGAGAGCGGGCATTGGCGGCGGCCAGATCAGTCCCTGCCTCGCGCAGATGGCGGAGCCAGCGAAACCCATGGAGCGATGATTGCCATTCCGGTGAAGGCGGTTTGATCAGAAACGGCGATTCGCCGGCGGTGTCGGCGATCTGGCTAGCGAGGGGAAACCGGCCCGAATAGATTTCCTCGGCAATCAACGGATCGGAAAAGCGGAGGTCCGGCGGCGCAATCAGCACACGGTCAGGTGCCATTCCGGAAAAGCGCCAGCGGTAAAGCGGACCCGCACGCAGGCGCTGCCGGAACCGTCTCCAGAGTTCCGCCGCCACCAATCCCCAAAGGCGCGGCCCGTCGCCTGCTAATCCGGTCAAAGACCGATCCTTCCGAATGAATGTTCCCTACCAATCCCGGTTGCCCCAAGGCCGGCGCGCCGTGATTCCGCACGCCAGTCTAGTGAGTATTGCCGGTAAAGGGAATCACCGATAACGGTGCATGCAACAGGGGCCAGTCGTTGACTATTTCCGGCGCATCCTGGCGGCAAAGAATCCGTCGAGCCCGGCATATTTGGGATCGTCCGCTGGCCAATCCGCCGGTGTGGTGCGCAATGTACCCAAAGTGGTCACCATTTTCGCAGCGCCCGGTATTTCGTTTGGTGCAATGGGATGATGCTCGACATCGGGATTGTTTGCGAGAAATGCCTCATACAATTGCTCGCCTTCAACCGGATCGAGCGAGCAGTTGGCAAATACTATCGTGCCGCCGGGAGCGGCGAGGCTGACGGCGCGGGTCAGCAATCTGGTTTGAACCGCAGCCAGATTGTCGATGTCGCGCGCGGACTTTACCCATGGAATATCCGGATGCCTGCGGATGGTTCCGGTCGATGAACACGGGGCATCAAGAAGGACCGCGTCAAACGTTTGTTCCGGTTCAAAATCGGCAATGGCGGAAACAACGATTTTGGCCTCCAGATTCAACCGGGTAAGATTGTCGCGCAGTTTTTTCAATCGGTTTGCCGAAATGTCGACTGCTGTGACATTGGCACCGGCAAGCGCAATCTGTGCCGTTTTGCCACCGGGTGCGGCACACAGGTCCGCAACCCGCTTGCCGCTTATTTCCCCGAGCAGGCAGACCGGCATGGCGGCAGCGGCGTCCTGCACCCACCATTGCCCCTCGGCAAAGCCCGGCAATCCGGGAATCGCATCAGATGAATTGCCAAGCCTGACGCTGCCGTTGGGCATGACACGGCCGCCAAGTGTGTCCGCCCAGTAGTCCGGTGCGGTCTTCACGGTCAAATCGATGGCAGCCTCGTGACGATGCATGGCAACAATCGCAGCTGCCAACTCGGCACCGTATGCACCCACAAGGCGTTCATGGAACCATTGTGGGCAGTCGTTTGTCTGCGCGAGGGCTGCCGGCAGGGCGCGTTCCTTTCGCCCGGAAATCTTGCGCAACACGGCATTGACGAGCCCGGTGAAGCGCCTTGTGCGCGGATCGGAACCGGCATGAGCGACCGCCAGATCAACAGCCGCATGATCGGGAATGTTGAGAAACAGGATCTGCGCAGCCGCGACATGCAAGATGTGTGATAGCAGCCGTGCATTGTCCGGTAGCGGGCGGTCGAGCCGTGCGTTGATCAGCGCCTCGACCGTGTTTCTGAACCGCAGGGCGGTGACGAGGATGGCCCTGACCAGCTCACGGTCCCGGCGTTCTAGCGCCAGGAATGCCGGGTTGCCGTTGGCGTGGTCGGTCAGACCGTCAAGGGAGACCTTCTTGTCGACAACGGCCGCGAGCAGGCGCGCGGCTGCTTCCCGTGCTGCCAATCCGGGCCTTGCGTCTTTTCCCTCATTCACCGGAGCACCCGTCATGTGCGCAATATCCAATCTGCTCGATGCCGCGGACTTTGCCTGAACGTGTCAGTACGTTATTGTGGACAAAGGTGAGGACGAAATGCCGTTATCGGCACGAGATTGCAATGAACAAATCACAATCAGGCAAACAATCTGGTGGCCAATCCGGCGTGACAGACACTGAACGCCCGGTGCGAACCGGCGATGGCTGCCGGCCACCCATTGCCGAAGCAGCGAAGCGTGCGCTTGCGGAAGCCAAGGCACGGCGTACCGCACGGGATGCCGCCATTGCAGAAATGCCGAAGGAAAAAGGCGGTCGCAACGGGCCGGAGCCCGTTCGCTATGGCGATTGGGAATCCAAGGGTATTGCCAGCGATTTTTGATATCTGACAGTTAGGGCAAGTGCGGCTGCGCATTATAAATAGTCAAGTACCTGCCGGCCGTTGTTTGCGGGAGTGTATCAGACCGGGATACCAATTCGGGACAAGGCTTTGTTAACTGTCTCACGCGGATCGATTATGGTTTCCGATTGGTAAAACGGAGCCGAATGCGGGCGGAATCTTTACCGCCGGTTAACCGTCATCACGCTGAATTTCCTTGTTAATCAATGAATACCGGCAAAATACGGCAAGAGCTCGCGTTAAGATGGCCAGCTGGCAGGAATCCTGCATCTCTATTGGCAAGCGCAGGGGCGCTGTACCAACCGGAGACAGAAAATGCACATCTTGCAGAAATTCAAATCGACAGCAGCACGGTTTGGCCACGACAAAAAAGGCAATTTCGCAATACTGGCTGGTGTTATCATCCCCGTTGTTCTGGTTGCAGGCGGGTTCGCTGTCGATGTCGCGCAAATCAATACGACGAAATCCCATCTCCTGAATGCACTGGACGCTGCCGTTACATCAACCGCCCGCGATATCACGACTGGCAAGATCGAGACAAAAGACGCCCGAGCGTCTGTTGAGAAATTCCTGTTCGCAAACGGTGTTACAGGTTTCGCCGATGCTGATCGCATTTCGCTGGACAATCTGGTCATCAACAAGACAGCGCGCACTGTGGAGGCCTCGGCAAGCGTGAAAGTCGATCTCGCTTTTCCGGTGTTCAATATTTCGAAGGAACAGAAAGTCTCGACACAGTCTGCGGCAGTTTATTCCGACCGAACTATCGAAGTATCGATGATGTTGGATGTGACAGGCTCCATGGGCGGCCAGAAGATCAAGGACCTGAAAACCGCGGCCAAGAACGCAGCACGGCTCTTCCTTGAAGGCCAGGATGCGCAGAATCCGCGGGTGCGCGTTGCCGTGGTGCCTTACGCCGATGCGGTCAATACGGGTGTATTGAAAAACACCGTGTTCGTGGAAAAAAAGGGCGGCACAAACATACCGCCGCGTCTTGAGGATCCGATAGAAGCGGCAACGGCTCCCGACAATTGTGCAACTGAACGCAAGGACAACTCTGGCAATGGACCGGCGATCAACGACGTGAGCCCCTATGCTGCGATGGTCAATCGTGATGACCGGCTGGCATTTTGCCCGTCTGCGGCACTGCGCCCGCTGACGGCTGACCGTGACGCGGTCAACGCGACAATCGACAGCTTTTCAGCCAATGGCTATACCGCCGGGCATATCGGTATCCAATGGGCCTGGTACATGCTGTCGCCGAACTGGAAGAAGGTGATGACCGCGGAATCCGAGCCAGCCAGTTACAATACCAAGAAGACCGCAAAATACGCGATCCTGATGACCGACGGCGAATTCAATACCGCCTTTGCCGGTGTGCGCGAGGGCGACAATACGAGAGGCAGCCAGGGCTTCAAATCACGCGATACAGCGGAGCTTTTATGTTCGGCCATGAAGAAGAAGGGCATTGAGATTTTCACTATCGGATTCATGCTGAACAATGAATCGGCGAAAGGCGTGTTGCGAAAATGCGCTTCCAACGACACCGGTTCGATCCAGCACTTTTATGACACTGCCGACGGTGAGGCACTCAACACGGCATTCG
>JAHEGF010000069.1:7298-13811 GCA_024645155.1 Phyllobacteriaceae bacterium
AACTGGCAATCACCAAATAGCGAGTTGCATATGCGGGGGTGAAAAATCGGGGGCCGGCGTGTCCCCGTTTTTTTGCAGCGCATAGCTGTCATCGGCAAAATGAAACGCCGCCCCGTGATCCTGGACTATTACCAGCGGGACGGCGCCGCAATTTCAGTCGGAAGGACGGAGCCTGATGGAAGGAATGAATTCCGCTCCGTGCTTCACGCCGTAGCTTCAGAGGTTGCTCCGAAGGAATGACGATCCGCTCAAGCCCACCATCTTCCGAAAATCACTCGACATCAGATCACCTCCTCTCGATTCGTTGAACACAAATCCACTGTGAGTCGAATTTCCGATCGCGTCAAGGCTGTCTGATATTTTCGGAACGGCCGGAGTTTACCCCTTCTTGTTCTGTCGGTTTTCGACCAGGTCATCGACAACGGCGGGATCGGCGAGCGTCGACGTGTCTCCGAGCGAAGAAAAATCGTCTTCCGCAATCTTGCGCAGGATACGGCGCATGATCTTGCCCGAGCGGGTCTTCGGCAAGCCCGGTGCAAACTGGATCTTGTCGGGCGAGGCAATCGGGCCGATTTCCTTGCGCACATGGGTGACAAGCTCCTTGCGCAGGGCTTCGCTTCCCGTTTCGCCAGCCATCAGTGTGACATAGCAATAGATGCCCTGTCCCTTGATGTCGTGGGGGTAGCCGACAACGGCGGCCTCCGACACCTTGTCATGGGCAACAAGCGCCGATTCCACTTCCGCGGTGCCCATCCTGTGGCCTGAAACATTGATGACATCGTCGACGCGGCCGGTGATCCAGTAGTAGCCATCCTTGTCGCGGCGGCAGCCATCCCCAGTGAAGTATTTGCCCTTGTAGGTCGAAAAGTAAGTCTGGATGAAGCGGTCATGATCGCCATAAAGCGAGCGCATCTGGCCCGGCCAGGAATCGATGATGCAGAGGTTGCCGTCAGCTTCGCCTTCGAGCACGGCACCGTCATTGTCGACGAGTTGTGGCTGGACACCGAAGAAGGGCAGGGTTGCCGAGCCTGCCTTCAGGTCGATCGCGCCGACAAGCGGTGTGATCAGTATGCCGCCGGTCTCGGTCTGCCACCAGGTGTCAACGATGGCGCAACGTCCGTCGCCGACAACATTGTAATACCATTCCCATGCCTCCGGATTGATCGGCTCGCCGACACTTCCAAGCAGGCGCAGCGACTTGCGTGATGTCGTGTTGACATGATCGTTGCCAGCACCCATCAGCGCCCGTATGGCCGTTGGCGCCGTATAGAAAATGTTGACCTGGTGCTTGTCGACGACGTCCCAGAAGCGCGAAGCGGTCGGGTAGTTCGGCACACCCTCAAACATCAGCGTGATTGCACCGTTGGCCAGCGGGCCATAGACGATATAGCTGTGACCGGTCACCCAACCGACATCGGCCGTACACCAGTAAACGTCGCCCTCGTGATAGTCGAAAACATACTCATGGGTCATTGAGGCAAAGACGAGATAACCGCCGGTCGTGTGCAGCACGCCTTTCGGTTTGCCGGTTGAACCGGATGTGTAGAGGATGAACAGCGGATCTTCCGCCTTCATGCGCTCCGGCTTGCACTCCGCTTTGGCAACCGCCATTTCCTTATGGTACCAGATATCGCGGCCTGCGACCCAGTTGACCTTGGCGCCGGTGCGGCGGACAACCAAAACTTTCTCGACCTTGGCGCCGTCTTTAGCGGCAATCTGAATGGCCTTATCCGTGTTTTCCTTTAGCGGGATCGTCTTGCCGCCGCGCAGACCTTCGTCGGCGGTGATGATGAAACGGGAGTCGCAATCCTCGATCCGGCCAGCCAATGCGTCGGGCGAGAAACCGCCAAAGACAATCGAATGCACCGCGCCGATGCGTGCGCAGGCCAGCATCGCATAGGCGGCTTCGGGGATCATCGGCATGTAGATCGTGACACGGTCGCCCTTCTTGACGCCGTTTGATTTCATCACGTTGGCGAGGCGGCAGACCTGCGCGTAAAGCTCATTGTATGTGATTTTCTTGTCGTCGTAGGGATTGTCACCTTCCCAGATGATGGCGGTCTGGGTTCCGCGTTTCTTCAGGTGGCGATCAATACAGTTATAGGCGACATTCGTGACACCATCCTCAAACCACTTGATCGAGACCTTGCCAGCGAACGTGGTGTTCTTGACCTTCTTGTAGGGCTTGAACCAGTCAATGCGCTTGCCGTGCTTGTCCCAGAACTTCTCGGGGTTCTTGACGCTTTGTCGATACCACTTCTCGTACTTGTCCTTGTCAATCAGGGCGTTCTTTTTCCACGCGGCCTTTACCGGATGCTTCATGACTTCCATATCAACATACTCCCATTCGGATACATCCCCCGGAACTGGCGCCTTCAACGCGTACCCGGTTTGGTTCATGTGTGCTTAGCATTTGTGAAATGACAATGAAAATTAGACAAATGGTCAGCGCTGCAAAATTGTTCCCTACAAAGGAATAAGCTCATGCTTGTGATCCGGTGCACAGGCAAGAACCGTGCGGCCAATTAGCGCATTCTTAATGAAAACGGTACAGAATCTGCCGATGGGAGGCCGTTGACGGAGTGCTAAGATGCGCGATCCATCTGAAATCCGGCTGATGCTCGAAGGTTATGGCCTGACAACTGCCGAGATACTATACCATATGCCCGACCATCCCCATTTACTGCAAAGCTACGTTTGGCAGGACTATGATCTGGCACCGAAGTTTCCGGTGCTGGTCAAGTTCGTCGAGTTCTGGAAGGCAAAACTCGACGGCCCCCTGCATTCGATCCGCTACACGCACAAGAAACTGATTTCTCCCGGCGAATGGCGCAATGTCCGCGGTGAATTCGTGGTGCACTGAGGCGAAGCAAAGAAACGCAAACCGGCTCGAGAATGGCGGTTTTGAGGTCCTGGATTAGCCTGCTCAGCCGGTTACCTCGACTTTTGAGTTCCTTGACATTGAGCAGTCCTGGTATTTGCGGTTGTCAGGAGCAAAGTACAGTCGGCCAAATGGCCGTCGAAGTAAGCAGGCTAATCCAGGACCTTAAATGCGAACATTCGGGAGACCATCGCGCCGCCATGAAATAGCGTCTCGAAGTGATCATCACCCAGAGCCTGCACAGTGAAACAACTCGCGCGTTCCCCAACAGATTCACCCCACCAGGTGAGTTCATAGCAGAGGACGTTATCAGCGATTTTCCAGGTGCCCGTATCCGCACATTCTCCATCCCTGCTACCTACTCTCAGGCAAACCGCGCCATCCTCGCTCCAAGTCCAGAAACCGTATTCGGCATGTTCGGCCTGCCACTGACCGCGGAGTGCCAAATCATTGAGCGCTTCACCGTCAAGGTCATCAGCATGGGCAGGAATCAGAAAAGGTGATGCTGCCGTCAGGAAAATCACGAGCAAAAACTTCACCACAATATTTCTGACTGCAGAAAACGCCATTTCTTTTCCCCTACCGATTTGCCCCGGCGACCGATCTTCAGAAATGAAGAGGTCACGAATGCAACCAATTTTGACGACCGTTTGTCTGGCATGGATGCGCGCCATGCGCTGACAATGGCCGATAATATATCACCATCGCACAGGTGTCAGCATGGTTCCTTGGGCCTAAATCATCCCCTTGCTCCGAAGTTCGCGGAACCGACACGCACCGAAGTCGCTCCGAAGGCGATCGCGGTCTCGTAATCGTCGGACATGCCCATGGACAATTCCTTGACGCCCGCCTCGCGCGCCAGTTTTTCAAGCAGTGCGAAATGCGGCCCGGGGTTTTCATCGAATGGCGGAATGCACATCAGTCCGACGATTTCCAGCCCGTGGATATCCCTGCAACGCGTTACAAACGCTACGGCCTCACGCGGTTCGATGCCGGCCTTTTGCGGTTCGATGCCGGTATTGACCTGCACATAGAGCCGCGTGGTCCTGCCCTGCTTGTTCATTTCCTTGGCGATCTCGCGGGCGATCTTGTCGCGGTCCACCGTTTCAATGACATCAAACAGCGCGACAGCGGCAGCGGCCTTGTTGGACTGCAGCGGACCGATCAGGCGGAGTTCCAGGCCGGCAAACCGTGATTTCAGCGCCGGCCATTTGCCTTGCGCTTCCTGTACGCGATTTTCGCCAAAAACATGGTGTCCTGCCAAGATCAACGGGCGAATGGCGTCGGCATCGTGTGTTTTCGAGACGGCAACCAGTGTCACGCTGCCAGCCTTGCGCCCTGCCTTGGCCTCGGCTGCTGCAATTGCGTCACTGACTTCACCCAGCCGGGCAACGGCATCGCTCATATCCGGTGGTCTCCAAAGTCTTGCCAGACGACTGTTGACGCTTGGCCAAAACCATGGTGAAGGTCCCCGCCAAACCGATCTTTTGCAAGAGAAATCCGGTAATGGCAACCGAGCGATACAATCCGCGTACGAGCGAACCGCGCTGGCAGAAGGCTTGGGACGAAGCCGGGCTTTTTGTGACATCGAACGATGATCCACGCGAAAAATACTATGTGCTGGAAATGTTTCCCTATCCGTCCGGGCGCATACACATGGGCCATGTCCGCAACTATGCGATGGGCGATGTCGTGGCACGGTACAAACGCGCGAAGGGGTTCAACGTCCTGCATCCGATGGGCTGGGATGCCTTCGGCATGCCGGCGGAAAATGCGGCGATGCAGAATAAGGTTCATCCGGCAAAATGGACCTACCAGAATATCGACACGATGCGCAGCCAGCTGAAATCGATGGGCCTGTCGCTGGACTGGTCGCGCGAATTCGCCACCTGCGACGTCGATTACTATCACCGCCAGCAGATGCTTTTCGTTGACTTTTACAACAAGGGACTGGTTGGCCGGAAGATATCCAAGGTCAACTGGGACCCGGTTGACCAGACGGTGCTTGCCAATGAACAGGTGATTGATGGCAAGGGCTGGCGTTCGGGTGCGGATGTGGAGCAGCGCGAGCTTGCGCAGTGGGTGTTCAAGATCACCAACTACAGCCAGGATTTGCTCGACTCGCTCGACAGGCTCGACCAGTGGCCCGAAAAGGTGCGCACCATGCAGCGCAACTGGATCGGACGTTCGAAAGGCCTGCTTATTCGCTGGGCGCTTGACGAGAAAACCGCGCCCGAAGGCGAAAGCGTCCTGGAAGTTTACACGACGCGGCCCGACACGATATTCGGCGCATCTTTCATGGCCATTGCGGCAGATCATCCGCTGGCCAGAGTAGCGGCTGAAAACAACCCGGAACTGAAATCCTTCTGTGATGAGTGCCGACGCCTGGGCACATCGGTTGCTGCTCTGGAAACCGCTGAAAAGAAAGGATTCGATACGGGAATACGGGTTGTGCACCCGTTCGATGAAAACTGGACGCTCCCGGTCTATGTGGCGAATTTCGTGCTGATGGACTACGGCACGGGTGCGATTTTCGGCTGTCCTTCTGGCGACCAGCGCGATCTCGATTTCGCCAACAAATACGGTTTGCCGGTCGTCCCGGTGGTGATGCCCGAAGACGGGACTGCCGCGACATTCCAGATCACCGAAGAGGCCTATGTCGATGACGGGTTGATGATCAATTCGCGCTTCCTTGACGGCATGAAACCAAATGCCGCCTTTGAAGAGGTGGCAGACCGACTGGGCGCAATGGCGGTCGGCAACCGGCCGCAGGCAGACCGAAAGGTGCAGTACCGGCTGCGTGACTGGGGTGTTTCGCGGCAACGCTACTGGGGTTGCCCAATTCCGATGATCCATTGCGACGATTGCGGCATCGTGGCGGTTCCCAAGGAAAACCTGCCGGTGAAATTGCCGGACGATGTCGAATTTGATCGGCCCGGCAATCCGCTCGATAGGCATCCGACCTGGGGCCGTGTCGATTGCCCGTCGTGCGGAAAGCCGGCACGGCGCGAAACAGATACGATGGATACCTTCGTGGACTCGTCGTGGTATTTCGCGCGCTTTACCGCACCCGGGGAACACGAGCCGACGGATCCGGCGGCGGCCAACAGCTGGTTGCCGGTTGACCAGTATATCGGCGGCATAGAGCACGCGATCCTGCATTTGCTCTATTCGCGCTTCTTTACCCGGGCAATGCGTGAAACCGGGCATCTCGACCTGGATGAACCGTTCAAGGGCCTGTTCACGCAGGGAATGGTTGTTCACGAAACCTACAAGGGCGACGGCGGCTACGTTACTCCTGCCGAAATCCGCATCGAGGAAAGCGATGGCCGGCGCCGGGCCGTGCTGAGCGAAACCGGTGAGGAAGTCGCGATCGGCTCGATCGAGAAAATGTCGAAGTCTAAGAAAAACGTCGTTGATCCCGACGACATCATCGCTTCCTACGGCGCCGATACGGCGCGCTGGTTCATGTTGTCGGATTCTCCACCGGAGCGTGATGTCATCTGGACCGAGGCCGGTGTCGAGGGTGCACACCGGTTTGTCCAGCGAGTCTGGAGGCTGATATCCGAAGCCGGCGCCGAATTGGCAAAGGTGAAGGCAATCGCGGCCGTGGACGGGACGGCAGGCGCCGT
>JAHEGF010000070.1 GCA_024645155.1 Phyllobacteriaceae bacterium
TGATGCCGGTTTCAACGCCGTCGAATTCACGTCATCGGCACTTCTCGACATGGCTTTTCACGAGGCCGGCGAAGTCCCCGAAAATCCGTTTCGCTTCGAAACCGAAACCCTGCGCACACTTGGCATGCCCGATGCAATTGTCATGCGCCATCGTACGCCGCATTTTATGCATGTGTTTGCCGGCGACGGCTATTCCGCGGGATATTATTCATACCTTTGGTCGGAAGTGCTCGATGCCGATGCCTTCGAAGCATTCAAGGAAACCGGCGACCCGTTCGACCGGCAATTGGCAGACAAGTTGCTGAAGTATATCTACAGCGCCGGAGGTTCCGCGGACCCGGAAGAACTGTACACGGCTTTCCGCGGCAAACTCCCCACTCCAGACGCGATGATGGAAAAACGCGGGCTGATTTGACCGGCGCCGCAAAGCAGGTTGTCCGCGGAACTTGGAAACATTCTAAACTATTGATTATCAACAAAAATAGTTTGACTGTTCTGACATCGCCGTGACAAATCAGTATTGCATACATGGGCATGCGCGCAACAATGTCGGGGCCTTGACCCCCTTCTATTGGAGACAACAATGAATCATTTGGCAAACCACCTGATTATCCAGGCAAACCATCCACGGCAGATTACGGCCGTGTTGAGAATTTTTCTGACCGCAGTTTTTCTTGCCCTTCCGCACGCAATACAGGACGCATCGGCATCGGGATCGAAGGAAGGCGCACATTTCGAAGCTGAAGCACCGGAAAACCTGAAGGATGCCGTTACCGTCAGCCGTAACACCATGCTGGGCATCGAGTCAGCTCTTGCTGCCGGTATCTACCACGAAATACACATGGCAACCTATATGCTGGAAGCCGCTGCCAAGCTTATTGTCGACGGGCTGGAAGAAGACAGCGAAACCGGGGAAGGCTACGCCAAGCGCATCGAGATCGTGCACCTGGCATCTGAACTGGAAGACAAGGCCATTCTCGATGCCTCTGTTCCCGCATTGAAGACCGCAATGGATGCTGCCATCGCCGATCTGCCGAAGAATTGATCCGACCATGCGGTGCGCAGCTTAGATCGGGCACCAACACATAGCGCAACGCCCCGCGGCAACACATTTTGGCGCGGGCAAAACCGTCTGCTACGGTGATGCCTTCGACGACGTAGAGGGCAACGGACCAAATGACAGTTGCAACAATCATTGCTGAATGGGAAGCCAGGGGCAGTCCCCTGGAGGTCTCAGACGCAAACACGCGATTGTGGCGCGAGGGAACCGGTGCACCGGTCTTGTGCCTGCACGGGGTTCCGGCTTCCGGATTTCTATACCGCAAGGTATTGCCGGAACTGGCAGGACTGGGACTGGAAGGCGTAACGCTGGACCTTCCGGGACTGGGTTTTGCTGACCGCCCGGTAACCTTCGACTATTCGTGGACCGGTCTTGCCCGCTGGTTCGAACAGGCTTTGGTTGCAGCAGACATCGAGCGGTATCATCTGGTCGTCCATGACATTGGCGGTCCTGTCGGCTTCGAGATGGCGGCACGGTCACCGGATCGGATCCTGTCTCTGACAGCACTCAACACCATGACCAATGTCGCATCATTTCACCGTCCGTGGATGATGGCGCCGTTTGCGGTGCCGGTTCTCGGCCGTGTCTGGCTGGCGCCGATGGAAACCCCGGTGCTTTGGCTTCTGATGCGCTATTCGGGCATGTTGGACACGCCGTCACGCGATGAGGTCATGGCCTATGGAACCCTGCTGAAACGCACCGATGGCGGACGGGCATTTCTCAAGATCATGCAAGGCTTCGAGCGAACGGCGGCATACGAAGACCGAATCAAGCATGCGTTGGCAAAACGCACCTATCCGGCACAGGTCATTTGGGGCCGCGACGATCCCGCACTCGTCATGAAAAAATACGCGCCTGAGGTCTGCGCCGCACTCGGTGTTGAAACCTGGCACGAGGTTCGCGGCAAACATTTTCTCCAGGAAGACAGCTACAGACAGATCGCGGAAAAGGTCGCAGAAATAGCAAGGTGACAATTCCGAACCGGGGCCCATGAAAAAGCGCGCCCCGATGCGTGACCAAGTCGCCTAAGCCGCCTTTTTCTTGGGCCGGATCAGACCGCGTGAGATCATCAGTTCGGCAATCTGGATGGTATTCAAAGCCGCCCCTTTACGCAGATTGTCAGAGACAACCCACATCGAAAGACCGTTATCAACGGTACTGTCCTCGCGGATACGGCTGATGAAGGTCGCGTCCTCGCCGGCCGATTCGTAAGGCGTCACGTAACCGCCATCCTCGCGCTTGTCGATCACCTGGCATCCCGGCGCATCGCGCAGTATGGCGCGCGCTTCCTTTGCGGTGATCGGTTTTTCAAACTCGATATTGACCGCTTCGGAATGGCCGATGAAAACCGGTACACGCACACAGGTCGCCGTCAGCTTGATTTTCGGATCGAGCATCTTCTTGGTTTCGGCAACCATCTTCCATTCTTCCTTGGTGGTGCCATCCTCCATGAATACATCGATATGCGGAATGCAGTTGAAGGCTATCCTCTTGGTGAATTTGTTGGACGAAATCGGATCGGCGACAAACACCGCGCGGGTTTGCTCGAACAGTTCGTCCATGCCGTCCTTGCCTGCGCCCGAAACAGACTGGTAAGTGGCAACCACGACGCGCTTGATTGTTGCCGCATCGTGAAGCGGCTTCAACGCGACAACCAGTTGCGCTGTCGAGCAGTTCGGATTGGCGATAATATTTTTCCTGGTGAACCCCTCGACGGCATCCGGATTGACCTCCGGAACGATCAGCGGCACGTCGGGATCGGTGCGCCACGCTGACGAATTGTCGATGACGACACAACCCTGTTTGCCGATCCTCGGTGACCACTCCTTGGAAACCGTGCCACCGGCCGACATCAGGCAAAGGTCAGTGTCCGAGAAATCGTAATTTTCCAGTGCTTTGACCTTGAGTGTCTTGTCTCCGTAGGAGACCTCCGTGCCAACCGAGCGGCGCGACGCCAGCGCCACCACTTCGTCGGCCGGAAAGCCGCGTTCATCGAGAATGTTCAGCATCTCGCGTCCGACATTTCCGGTCGCGCCTGCCACAGCAATTTTGAAACCCATGGTTCTTTGCTCCTTGCTCCCCATCGTGCCGGTCAAGCGCCACTCGTCCCACCCCGGGGAGAGCGTGGGGTGGAAGCGGTCAGATCGTCTTTTTGTTCGTGATCTTGCTGGTCATGGTGGCCGCTACATGATGCAGGATCGGCGAATTGTCAATCACCGAATTGGCCGCGACCAGACTTTGCCCCGGCAAACTGGAATCTCTCGAAGCGGTGAAGTGCGTCCTCGATTGCTGCAAGATGATCTTGGTCATTGCCCGCGCCGATCCAGTGCCACGCCTGGACTTGCAACGTATTGCTTTGCCGGTCTGCCTTCAGGTCAATGGCCGCGACGATCGCATCGCCGGCAAGCACCGGCAGCGTGAAATAGCCCATTTTCCGCTTTTCGGCCGGTACATAGGCTTCAAACAGGTGATCGTAGCCAAAAAATGCCGCCGTCCGCTTGCGCTGGATGATCAGTGGATCAAAAGGCGACAGGATGTGTACCCTTTTGTCGCCGGCCGTATCGGCGCCTCCGCCGGCAATCGTCTCAAGTGTTTCGGGCCGCAGCCAGTAGGCGCAATCATCGCCTTCGATGGCAACCGGCCGCAGCTTGCGTGCGCGTACCCGGCGTTCGATCAGCTCGAGGACTGAGGCCTTGCGTCCTGCACTGAGATGGCAGATGGAATCGAGACTGACGATTGCCTGTGCCCGCAAGGCGCGGTCGACAAGATGGTCAAGCACCTGGCGCTCGGTCGCGGGCCGCGGCATGCGCTGCCAGCCAAAATGGCGTTCGGTTAGTTCGTAGGACTTGAGCATTCCGTCCCGTTCCGCAATCACCAGCCTGCCATTGAAAAAGGCAAGTTGCAGAGCGTTTTTCGACGGCTTGCGACTTGCCCATTCATGGTTCTTGTCGACCAGCACGCGGTCCTCGATGTCGCGGATCGAGAGCGGGCCCTTTTCGCGCACCAGTTTCATTACCCGCCGCAACTGTCCGGGTTTGACGCTTGCAAACCACCTGCCGGGATCTGCACGGTGCGCCTTCATCGCCGGCAGGTAGAAATGAAAATCGCTGACCGGAATGAACGACAATGCGTGGGTCCAGTATTCAAAGACGCTTTTGCTTTCGCTTTGTGCGCGATGAAGGTCCGACTGGCGGTAGGATGGAATGCGGTTGAACAGGATATGGTGGTGACAACGCTCGATCACATTGATCGTATCGATCTGCACATAGCCCAGATGTTCGACCGCCCGGCGCACCGCATCCGGCCCCGAACCAAAAGGCTCGTCGGTGTCGAGACGCTGCGCGGCGATCCATGCGCGCCGGGCTTCGGTTCTTGTAATGGCTGTACTTCTCATCCGGTCTGTTCAGCCGATCCGGTATTGTCGTGTCAACCCGTTTTGGCAGGTGACGCCCGCATCCAAGATTACGAAAGGAAATGATGGCGCGATTCAGCATCATCCCAGCAACGGCAAATTCAGCCCTTGCGCGGTCCGAATACCAGGTAGATCATCCGCTCCTGCCTAGGCGCTCAGCGTCCTGAACTTTTCGATGATCGCATCTCCCATGGCGGTCGTGCCGATCTGTGTCATGCCGCCCGACATGATGTCTCCGGTGCGCAAACCATCGTCGAGGACGCCGGCAACAGCAGCTTCCAACCGGTCGGCTTCGGCAATCATGTTAAAGGAATAGCGAAGGCACATCGCAAACGATGCGATCATGGCGATCGGGTTGGATATCCCCTTGCCGGCAATATCGGGTGCCGATCCGTGGACCGGCTCGTACAGCGCCTTGCGGGTCGCGGTTTTGGCATCCGGCGCGCCGAGCGAGGCCGAAGGCAACATGCCGAGTGATCCGGTGAGCATGGCAGCGACATCTGAAAGCATGTCACCAAACAGATTGTCGGTGACGATGACGTCGAACTGCTTTGGCGCGCGCACCAGCTGCATGCCGCCGGCGTCAGCCAGCATGTGGCTCAATTCGACATCGGGATACTTCGCCTTGTGGGTTGCCGTTACGACCTCGTTCCACAGCACGCCTGATTTCATGACGTTGCGTTTTTCCATCGAGCAGACCTTGTTGGAACGGGTCCGCGCCAACTCAAAGGCAACGCCGGAAATGCGCTCGATCTCGAACGTGTCATAGACCTGGGTGTCGATCGCGCGCTTCTGGCCGTTGCCGAGATCGATGATTTCCTTCGGCTCGCCGAAATAGACGCCGCCGGTCAGTTCGCGCACGATCAGGATATCAAGCCCTTCGATGACTTCCCTCTTGAGCGACGAGGACGAAGCGAGTGCCGGGTAGCAGATCGCCGGGCGCAAATTGGCAAATAGCGCCATGTCCTTGCGCAACCGCAACAAACCGGCTTCGGGACGCACATCATAGGGTACGGCGTCCCACTTTGGTCCGCCGACTGCGCCGAACAGGACCGCATCGGCCGCCATCGCCCGCACCATGTCCACTTCGGATATCGCCACGCCGTGGGCATCGTGGGCCGAACCGCCGACAAGGCCTTCTTCTACCTCGAAACCGCTCCCGTGTTCCGTGTTCATGAACAAAATCAGTTTGCGGACTTCTGCCATGGCTTCGGGGCCGATCCCGTCTCCGGGAAGGAGAAAGAGCTTGCGCGTTGGCATCAACATTACCTTTCATCAATTCGGCGCTGTGCTAAACGCCTCACCGGCTAACTGCAAGATGAAATGGCAGCCTTTGCGCAAAAACCGAGCGACCACCTGATGACCGCCGCTATTCGCCATCGGTCATTTTTGCACGTGCTGCAGCCGTACCCGTTTTCGACGTCAGATCGGCATACTTGCTGCCATCATCCTTTGGTGGAAACACATGATTGTTCAGTGGCTCTGCTACGATGCCGCCGAAGCGCGCTTCGCTTATCATCACCGGGCGGCCGTCTATCAGGCAATAGACTGAGATCAGGTTCTTGTGGAGGCGAACGGGATCAGCCTTGTCATACCAGGCCAGTCCGCCATGCAGCGTGCGTTCGTAAAATCCGATGCCCTGGCCGCCGTGGTCTTTCGCACGATCAACGCAATCCTGGCAGAAATACCACGGATAACGTAAAAACGCCTTCTGCGGCTTTGCGCAACCAGGACAGAAATGATCTGGTAGTTCGTCAGCCATTATTCGCCCTGAATGCCGTGACCTCGATTTCGATCTTGATCTCGGGCTCTACCAGGCCGGCAACGATCAATGTCGCGGCCGGGCGGATGTCGCCGAAGATTTCACCCAGCGTCGCGAATGCTTCTTCCTGGTAGGACGGGTCGGAGATGATGTAGTTGGCGCGCACAATATCGGCCAGTTCCAACCCGGCGTCGCGCAATACCTCGGTAATCGTGGCGACGATGTTGTGAATCTGGTCGGACAAGCCGTCGGGTATCGTCATTGTCCGGTAATCGTAGCCGGTCGTTCCGGCAACGAAACACCAGGTCGCCTCGCCGGTGACCTGCACCACCGCGCGCGAATAGCCGGCTTTTTTTTCAAAGCTTGAACCGGTGGATATGGTGCGCCGCGCCAAGGGCTTTACTCCGCCCCAACAACGAAACGGTGCAGGATGCGCCGCACGGCGGGAGCCACGACCAGCACTGCAGGAAATGCAATACCCCACGACGGCAGCCATGTACCAATCCACAGTGTCGCGGAAAAATCACCGGCACCAACGGCAAGCAGGGTTGAGATTCCCGACACGATAAACGACATCATTCCCGAAAGAAGCAGGCCAAAAGCCAAAAATTCAAGGCGTCGCGGAATAAACGGCTTCATCGGGGTCCTGACGGTTCACGCATTCAGGCCCAGGGACGCAGCTCGGCGTTTTTCTTTTCGAACGTATCGATCGCCGGCACTTTTTCCATTGTCAGCGCAATGTCATCAAGGCCGTTGAGCAGGCAATGGCGCTTGAATTCGTCGAGTTCGAATTTAATCGTTCCGCCATCCGGTCCGCGGATCTCGCAGGCTTCCAGGTCAACCGTCACGGTGGCGTTGGAGCCGCGTTCCGCATCGTCATTGAGTTTCTCAAGTTCTTCCGGGCTGACGACTACCGGCAAGATCCCGTTCTTGAAGCAGTTGTTGTAGAAAATGTCGGCAAAACTCGTCGATATGACACAGCGTATGCCGAAATCGGCCAGCGCCCACGGTGCATGTTCACGCGACGAGCCGCAGCCGAAATTGTCGCCGGCAACCAGTATCTGTGCCTTGCGGTAGGCGGGCTTGTTGAGCACGAAATCCGGATTTTCCGTTCCGTCGTCATTAAACCGCATCTCCGCAAACAGGCCGGAGCCCAGTCCGGTGCGTTTGATCGTTTTCAGGTAATCCTTCGGAATGATCATATCGGTGTCTATATTGACAATCGGAAGCGGCGCGGCGACGCCGGTCAGCTTTGTAAACTTGTCCATGTTCGTCCACTTTGTCCGTGAAGCTTTATTTCCCGCTACGCTTTATACGGGCTTGAAGCGGGAATCAAATGACGTTCAGCTCTCGGAACGGCTTATCTTCGGCGATCCGTTCAAAACGGAAGGCCGAGCAGTCGATCGTTTTGAAAGAACCGTGAACAACAAGCTCGGCAATCGCGCGGCCCGCTGCTGGCGCCTGTTGCAGGCCGTGCCCCGAAAAGCCGTTGCAGAACAGAAAGCCGGTGATTTCAGGATGGCGCCCGATCACCGCATTCTGGTCAAACGTGTTGTAGTCGTAGTGACCCGCCCAGGCCCGTCCGGGACGGACCGCCTCGAAAGCCGGAACCCGCTCGGCGAGTTTCGGCCAGATCACCGTTTCGAACAAATGCCAGTCCGGCTCGAAATCGCCTTCATTGGCGCAGGAATCGCTTTCATGATCTTCACCACCTCCGGCAATGAACATTAACCCTTCGGGACGGACATAGACGCCCGACGGATCGACCATCAGCGGCAGGTCTGGAATATCCGTGCGGCATTCAAACACGAACACCGAGCGTTTGCGTGGCTCGACCGGCAGTTCAATCCCGGCCATCGCGGCAATTTTTCCGGCGGCCGGACCAGCGGCGTTAATGGCAAGCGGCGTGATGATCCGCTCGCCGCTGTCCAGTTCGACATGATTGATCCGGTTGACGGAAAGTCCGATCGCACGTACCGACGCCTTGACGAAGGTGATGTCGCGATGGCGCAGTGCCGAACGGTAAAGTGACAGCAGCGCATGGGCATCGAACCACCCTTCGCCCGAAATGCCAAGGGTTCCGCCTGCAATGCCTTCGGTGGACAACCACGCAAAGCGTTGCGACAACTGCCCTGGCGTCTCAAGGATTACGTCGGCACCGCAGGATTCTTGGATACCGAGATTGTGTTGCAGAACCGGCAGGCCTTCCGGCCCGGCGAGGATCAGGTAGCCATTTTCGCGAAACGCAATGTCCGCATCCGGTCCGAACTGCTTTTTCAGGTTGCGGAACACCTCAAGCGTCATCGCCGAAAGACGGATATTCTCCGCTGTGGAAAACTGCTGCCGGATCGACGCACAGGAAAGCGTGGTGGCAGCCGTCGCAAAGTGCGGGTCGGGTTCGACAATGGCGATAGATCCGGTAAAACCTTCCTCGCGCAGGTACCATGCGGCACACGAGCCGATGATCGCACCTCCGATAATCGTGATATCAGCCTTCATGATACTGTCCGCGGCAAAATTGCCATGACTCCGATTTTGCCTTGCCGTTGCCGGTAACCAAACCCTCTTGCGTGAATCGCGGGCTCGCGGCATAGCTCACACATGATCAGAAACCCCGATCGCCCGCTGCGCTCGCGCCGCTCCGTATTGTATGTGCCAGCCTCAAACAAAAAGGCAATGGCCAAACTCGCGGCGCTTTCGTGTGATGCCGTAATTTTTGATCTCGAGGATGCGGTCGCACCGGGCGACAAGGTTGCGGCCCGCGAGGCATTGCGCGGTCATTTCAGTGATACCGAAGCCACTACCCACGAACGAATAATCCGCATCAACCCGCTCTCCGGTGAATGGGGCGCAGAGGATTTTCTCGCCGCCCGTGCATGCCGGCCTGACGCCATTTTGCTCCCCAAGGTGAATAAACATGGTGATATCACCGATGCCGAGGATGCACTGGCCGAAACCGATGCGCCAAATTCGATCCGCCTGTGGGCGATGATCGAAACCCCAGCAGGTCTTCTGAACAGCGGATCGATCGCAGAAATGGCAGGAAATCCCCATAGTCGACTGGATTGTTTCGTTGCCGGTACAAATGATCTTGCCAAGGAAACCGGGGCGCGCATAGCGCCGGGCCGTTCGGTCTTCGTGCCGTGGCTAATGCAGATCGTGGCGGCTGCGCGCGCTGTCGGCATCGACGCGCTGGATGGCGTATGGAACGATTATCGCGATAGCGAAGGTTTCGCGTCAGAGTGCACCGAGGCGGCAGCCATGGGGTTTGACGGCAAGACCCTGATCCATCCATCGCAGATCGAGTCCGCCAACCGGGCTTTTTCACCCTCCCATGAAGAGATCGCTAATGCGCGCGCCATACGTGCAGCTTTCGCCTTGGTGGAGAATCGGAACAAGGGAGTGATTTCTCTTGATGGCAAGATGGTTGAAAGGCTGCATCTTGATGTAGCGGAAAAACTGCTCGCCAGACACACAACCATCGGAGACGCGCAATGATCCTGTACCGCCTGCTCACCGGGCCCGACGATTCATCATTTTGCCACAAGGTGACCGCGGCGCTGAACAGCGGCTGGACCCTTTCGGGAGCACCGGCCTACGCATTCGATGCGGCTTCGGGCCAGATGCGCTGTGCCCAGGCTGTCACCAAGCAGGTCGACGGCGAGGAATACGACCCGTCAATCAAGCTTGGCGAGCGGTGACCAGCCATGAAACAAACTGACGGACCGGTATCAGTGCTATTTGTTTGCCTGGGCAATATTTGCCGGTCGCCTCTTGCCGAAGGCGTGTTTCGCCAGGCTGTCAGAAATCACGGTTGCACGAACCGCTTCCACATTGATTCGGCGGGTACGGGAGGCTGGCATTCCGGCTCACCTCCCGATCCCCGGTCGGTCGCCGTGGCCCGTCGCCATGGTATCGACATCTCAGGCCAGCTATGCCGCAAGATAACGGCGGATGATTTTTCGCAATTCGACTACATTCTCGGGATGGATCACGACAACATTGCCAATCTCCGCGCGGCAGCGCCGGGCGATCACGGCCGCATCCACCTGTTTCTTGACCTCGCCTTCGGACGCCCGGTAGAGATTGCCGACCCCTATTATGGCGGTTCCGGCGGCTTCGAGGAAGCCTACCGCATAATCCGCGAGGGATCAGAAGCCTTGCTTGAAAAGCTGTAGTTGCTTTCCGGCCGTGACAGTGGCCATGCTTCCTCGACCACGTAGGGTCCTCCGCCGACGGAATTGCGCGCCGACATAAGGACGAACCGGGTGACATCAAACGCCGCAGTCCTGAAGTTTCCCCGGGAGGAAAGATAGGCGGCGACGGCACCGGCATCGGCATTTCTCAACCGCGCGACCGTGACATGTGGCATGAACTTTCGTGGATCGGGAGGAAGGCCAAGGCGCTGGCAAATGCGTTCGATCTCGTATTGCAGTGCCGTCAGTGCCGGAGATTGTGATACGCCCGCCCAGATTGCATGTGGCTTGCGCGATCCGAAAACGCCGACACCGGTAAGGCTGAGTTCAAAGCCCGGCCGGTGGACACGGTCAAGCGCGTTGGCAATTTCGTCGGCAACATGGCCCTCGATATCGCCGATAAAACGCAGCGTGATATGGTGGTTTTCCGGATCGATCCAGCGTGCGCCGGGCAGGCCGCCACGCAAAAGCGATAGGGACATCGCCGCGCTGGATGGAATTTCTAGCGCCGTGAACAAACGTGGCATGCCTCGCTCCCCGGTTAACGAATCCCCGGTCAGCGAATCACCGTTTCAGCTTCTAGACAAGCATTTTATTGTTTTGCTTCACGCATCATTGTCTCGATGAGCGGAACCACGCGCTCCACCATGACCTGCACACCATCGGCATTGGGATGCATTCCGTCTGCAAGGAGCAGCGCCGGATTGGCAGCCACTCCCTCAAGGAAAAATGGATAGAATGCAACGCGGTGCTTTTCGGCAAGACTTGGAAAGATTGCATTAAACCGGCTCTCATACTCGCGGCCCATGTTTGGCGGCGCCAGCATCCCCGCCAGCAACACCGTCATGCCGCGTTCCTTCAGGCGGGAAATTATCCGGTCCAGATTTTCCGCCGTGGTTTCAGGCGACAAGCCGCGAAGTGCGTCATTGGCTCCCAGTTCAACAATGACGAGATCGGTATCGTCGGGAACCGACCAGTCGAGGCGCTGCAGGCCACCGGTTGTGGTATCACCCGAGACGCCGGCATTGGTAACTGTTACATCAATCCCCCGTTCTCTTAGCGCCCTTTCCAGCCGTTCCGTAAATCCGTCCGCCATATCCAGTTGATATCCGGCCATCAGGCTGTCGCCAAACCCGACGATCCTGAACATTTCCGCATATCCCGGATTGACGGCAGCAAGCAAAATGGCCCCGATCACGATGATTTTTTCCGCCAGGAGTTTCAATCTGTTCATATGTAACCCATATGGTCAGGGCATCCGCCGTTCCAAGCCCGCCCTGTATAGGATTAATTCTTGACGACCGCACCCGCAATAGACCTGAACAATGTTTCGCTGACATTGGGCCATGGCGCATCCGAGGTTCATGTCCTGAAGAGTATCGACCTGCGCATCGACGCCGGCCAGACGGTAGGCATTGTCGGTCCGTCGGGTTCGGGAAAGTCGACATTGTTGATGGTGACCGCAGGGCTGGAAACCGTCGATAGCGGGACAGTGACCATTGCCGGAACTGAAATCACCGGAAAGGACGAAGATACCATCGCCGCCTTTCGCGGCCGAAACATCGGCATTGTTTTCCAGTCGTTCCATCTCATTCCCAATATGACAGCGCGCGAAAATGTTGCCGTGCCGCTTGAGTTGTCCGGTCGAGCCGATGCGCTGGAAATGGCAGAGGCCGAGCTTGCAGCTGTTGGCCTCGCCGACCGCATGAGCCACTATCCGGGCGAACTTTCCGGTGGCGAGCAGCAGCGTGTTGCAATCGCCCGCGCGCTTGCTCCCTCGCCGGCCATTCTCATCGCCGACGAACCGACCGGCAACCTCGACCAGGGGACCGGCACCATGATCGCCGACTTGTTGTTCAAGGAGGCATCAAGGCGCGGAACGACACTGCTGCTGGTTACCCATGATCCAGTGCTGGCGGCCCGATGCAGGCAGCGTGTGGCGATGCTTTCAGGCCGCATCGAACCACAAGAAAGCACCGGTAACCCGGCCGTGGCGTCCGCCCATGAATCGTCCTGAACAGTTCGTTCTGGCATTGCGATTTGCATTGCGCGAAATGCGTGCCGGACTTGGTGGTTTTGCCATTTTTCTTGCCTGCATCACGCTTGGCGTCGCGGCAATTGGCGGCGTCAACTCCGTTTCGCGCGCAATATCTGAAGGAATCGAAACCGAGGGTCAGACATTACTCGGCGGAGATGTCCGTTTTGAGCTGGTGCAGCGCGAGGTCAACGCCGATGAACGCGCATTTCTCGAAAGCGCCGGCCGGCTTGCGGTAAGTTCCGGCATGCGCTCGATGGCAAGACTTGAGGACGGTTCCGACCAATCTCTTGTCGAGGTCAAGGCCGTCGACGGCGCCTATCCACTCTATGGCGCATTCACGACTGATCCGCAAATCGGCAGCGACGCGCTGTTTGCGGAGAAAAACGGCATTTGGGGTGCAGCCGCACCTGACATTCTCTTCGAGCGGCTCGGCATTTCGCTCGGCGATACGATCCGGCTGGGCGATAGTGCATTCCAGCTGCGCGCCCGCATCATCACCGAACCCGATATGCTCTCGGATGGTTTCGGTTTTGCCCCGCGACTGATGGTTTCCGTGGCCGGTCTTCGGGCGTCCGGCCTGATCAGGCCCGGCAGCCTGGTCGAGCACCGCTACAAGCTGAAGATTGAAAATGCCGCGGCGGGCGACATCGAAGCCCTGCGCAACCGGGCTCTGGAACGCTTTCCGGAAGCCGGGTGGAGTATCCGCAGCCGTGGCAACGCCGCTCCCGCACTGTCTGCAAACATTGCTCGCTTCTCACAATTCCTGACGCTTGTCGGACTGACTGCGCTTGTCGTCGGCGGTGTTGGTGTCGGTAATGCCGTCAATGCCCATATTGCCAGAAAGCGCGGCGTCATCGCGACATTCAAATGCCTCGGCGCGTCGGGCCGTTTCGCGTTCCTGGTCTATCTGTTCCAGGTTATGATCATCGCTGCCGGCGGTGTCGCACTCGGCCTCGTGATCGCTTCCGTCATCCCTTATCTCGCGGCATGGTTTCTCGCCTCCGTGCTCCCGCTGCCAGCAAAGGTGACACTCTATCCCGGTGCGCTTGCAATTGCCGCCGTCTTCGGAATTCTCGTCACGCTTCTGTTTGGCATACTGCCGCTCGGCCGCGCCCGCGATGTGCCGGCAACCGACCTCTTCCGTTCGATGGGTCTGGGTGCATCTGGACAACCGCGCCCAGTCTACCTGATCACCGCCGCACTTCTGGCCGCCATCCTCGCCGCTCTGGCGGTCTGGCTGGCGCGCGACCGCATGATC